>JAAYBT010000144.1 GCA_012730015.1 Clostridiaceae bacterium | reverse complement strand
GAAGGCTATCATCAGTATCATTCTGTTGAGGACAAAGAATTTGTTATTATCAATACTCTCTTTAAGCCTGAAATCATTGACAAGGTGCTGATACACTGCCACAGCTTTAAGGATTTAATCAATCATTATCTGATACGGTTTCATTACACCATGCTTGAAAAAAGCCCTACGGATTTTATATTCCATGATGATGACGGATCCGTTCTAGCATTGATTAAAAAGCTTCAGCATGAATTTGAGAAGAAGAATTCAGGATATCTAGAATTGATGAGATGCTATTTATTGGAGATTATCATCGGAACTATGAGGCGAATTAGCAAAAACACCCCCTGTGTTTCATACCATGATTGCAGTCGGTATATTTTGAACTATGTTGATCAGAATTATATGAAGCCGCTGACACTCACAGAAATAAGCAGGGAACTCAATTTCAGTCTACCTTACATTTGCAGGCGATTTAAGAATGAAGTCGGCATGTCCTTCGTCGAGTATCTGCAGAAGAAGAGAATCGAACAAAGCTGCAGATTGATTTTAAATACAGATAAAAAGATCGCCGATATTGCCGAGCTTGTTGGCTATACGGATACGAAGTTTTTTAACCAGATTTTCAAGAAGCATTTGAAGATGACACCCCGTGAATTCAAATCCATCAATAACCAAAGTTGATATATTCACTTAGTCAAGTAGATTCTGAAAAGAACAATGTCAAGAACGCATAAATTTCTGATTCCCTCTGCTTTCTGTGCTCTGCCGGGGATATACCAACACGTCTCCTCCATTATACCAACCTAATTGTTCGAGGCTAAGCTATAAATCAAGTCAGAGCCAATCATATATTTTAACTAATCTCATCTAGCCACGCCTGGCTGTCAGAAAGCTCTTGCGAAAAAATCCGCCCATTGTCTTTATCGGGGTCCTTCGCTTCGTGATATTTGAATAACATCTCTCCTGATGGAGCTTGACCCAGTATCTCGATTTTCCCCGTCGGGTGTGACATGCAGTAACGGAAGCTTTTACCGATACCATTCTGTAGCTTTTTCGCTCCTTCAACAATTTTCAGTCCGCGCTTAATTGGAACTTGGAAATGACTTTTTACCCCGGTAACGGGTCGACATTGAAAAACATAATATGGAAAAACACCTATGCTGGTAAGCTTTGCTAAAAGATCTCCTAAGACATCTGGGTCATCGTTGACGCCGGCAAGTAAGACAGTTTGGTTTTTGACCGGTATATTTCCTTCACTTAGTGCATCAATCGCCGCCTTTGCTTCCTCTGTAATTTCCTTCGGGTGGTTGAACTGTGTAACCACCATCAGTGGTTTCTTTTCATTATACTCTCTAAGTAGCTCAATCAGCTCCGGGTCATTGGTAATACGCTGCGGGTAGGTTACCGGAGTCCGTGTTGCAAAACGAATGAAATCCAAGTGCTCAATGGCTGTTAGTCTTTTCAAGTAGCGCTCGATTGTCTCATTTGAATTCATAAAGGCATCGCCACCAGAAATAAGAACATTACTAACTTCTTTGTGCTCCTCTATATATGAAAATATTGCATCCAAATGCTTGGCGATCTCTTCTGAGCTAAGGCCAACCAGGCGTTTCCGGAAGCAGTGGCGGCAATACATGGCACATTGATTTGTAGTCAAAATCATTGCTGTTTGTCTGTATTTATGCTGCAGACCGGAAATTTTCGTGTTGTACATCTCCCCACTTGTGTCAAAGCTCCCATTAGGGTCCCATTCCATTTTGGTCGGAATACTCATCTTCATAATGGGGTCATCGAGATCATCGAAATTAATCAATGAGTAATAGTAGTCCGGAATACGCATTGGGAACTCTTCGAGTAGCTTATTCATTTCCTCAATCCCCTGCTCGCACAAATTGAGATCTTTTGCGATATCCTCTGCTATCTCATATGTTTTCATTATAACTCCTTTCTTTACCTTGTTTTCTATTGCTGCCTCACTCCTGGTGTGGCCTCAACATGAATTCCTTTATCAAGGGTATCAAAAATAACTAGCGACTTCCTAATAAGAGAAGTAGGCTTAGAAAAAGTAAATTTTCCAATGATAAGTTAGCGATAAAGTATATCATTTTAAACTAATTCACATATCTATATGCCCTTTTCAAGGTAATCGGGCTGATTTCTTTTTGCCTGTTCAGTCTCTCTGTGCGAAGTCTTCTTGATCTTCTTCAGAAAATGATGAAGCAATATAAATGCGTTATCTCTGAGGTAGAAGAAAAATATCCTGTCATCCAGCGGGCGCAGCTCCCAGATGTCATTTCCAATGTGCTTGGCATAAGGTTCTCCACTCCCGTTCTATATTCCTACAGTACTCTGATATAATACTATAGTAACATATTCGTTACTAAGTTAAAATAGCATATTTGTTATTTCCTCGAACCTTCTTTAGCCATTTCTGTCGTTTTCATCTGCAAAAATCCATCGTGGTTACAGATTGGGGCACTGTAAAGCCCCTCTTAGTTACAATGAATTTTATAGTCTTGTCACGTGATAAG
>JAAYBT010000143.1 GCA_012730015.1 Clostridiaceae bacterium | reverse complement strand
TGGTAGGCGAGAATGGTAACAGGATACTGGTAAATCCAACGTTTGCGGATGGAGTCGGAAGACTGGGATTCAACCTGACCGGCACCGGAATATCGAGCCTTGCAGCTTCGGGAGCGGCACTTAGCCTGAACAGTCCTATCCTGAATCTCAATCTTAGTCCTGCCGCGCTGGCTGAGCTCGCTTCAAGAGGCTATAAGCAAATTAGCTTTAGTTTCGAGGCTGTCGATGGCAATATAGTAATTACAATTATGGCAGATGGCAGGAGATTGGATAATTTAGGCGGGAACATCACGGCTGTGTTGCCTGTGCCCAATGGGGGCAGGGGTACGGTTGCGGCGGCTATTAATGAGGATGGTATCATGGACATTCTAAAGTTCTCATCCTATAAAAACGGCTTGTTAACCATCCCTCTAGACGGCTCCTTGGTCTTTGCCCCGATAAGCAATGCCATGGATTTCTCGGATACGCAGCGTCATTGGGCGGAAGAATATATTGAATTCGTGACGGCGAGGAACCTTTTCCAGGGCACGGGCAAAAACCAGTTCAGCCCGCAAACAGGGATGACAAGGGGAATGATTGTCACGGTTCTAGGCAGGCTCAGCGGAGCGGACACTGGGAAATATGACGGAGCAAGCTTCTCTGATGTCGGTCAAGGCGCATATTACGCCGGGTACGTGGAATGGGCAGCCAAGATGGGAATCGTTCAAGGAGTCGGCCAGGGAATGTTTTTACCTGATCAGGACGTGACTCGTGAACAGCTGGCGGTAATACTGTTCAACTATATTAAGTACATGGGATTTGAAATAGATCAGGGAGTCACTGATACTCAAGGCTTTGCGGATGGCGATGAAATCAGTGCTTACGCCATAGATGCCGTAGCTGCGATGCAGAGGGCAGGCATCATAAATGGGAAGGACGGCAGACGCTTTGACCCCAAGGGTAAGGCAAGCAGGGCGGAGGTAGCGGCAATGCTGGAGAGGCTTATATCAAGCATTGTGTGGTGAGCAGGTAAGGTGCAAAAGGCAATTCAAATACCGGCAATGCCGTTTATGAAGATAGTGTTTCCTGCTTCGAAGCCCTGCTGCTTAGCACTACAGTACGTGCTTGGAGGCACAATCGGAATAAATGGCACTGGCGGTATCTGTAGTATTGCAGCTTGGCTGCGATATGCTATTATTAAAGTATGCAAGCACCTAAGGATGGAGGAAAGCGCGTGAGCTACGTATATGTGCCATACATATGGCCTTTGATTGCTTCTTCATTAATAACATTATTCCTTGGGATATATGCACTTTTACGAAGGCGCAAAGCTAAGGGCGTTTTCAGCTTTATCCTCAGCATGCTGGTTCTGACCATATGGTCTGTGGCAAATGCCCTTGAGATGTGCGGCGTAGACTTGCCAACAAAGGTCTTTTGGGCGAATATGCAGTACATTGCCTATTGTTATTCTCCTATTACCTTATTCGTGCTGTGCGCAGAATTTTCCGGATTAGACAATCGGCAGGATGAAAGGAGAAAAATCCATTGGCTTGCCATTTTGCCGACTATTATACTTTTGCTTGTGTGGACAGATCACCTTCACGGGCTTGTAAGATATGATGTGCATATGGATTACAGCGGAGATTTTCCTGTTATCGCTAAGGAATATGGGCCCGCATTTTTCGTTCATACTCTGTATTCATATTTCCTAAATCTCTCCGCATTCGTTCTTCTAATAAGGGTCGTTTTCTTCAAGCGTACAGTGTTCAGAAAGCAAGCCCTGTCACTGTTGTTTGGATTGATTCTCATACTTTTGCCTAATATGGTTTACGTTCTGGGTATTATTCCGTCCTATCAATTTGATATTACGCCG
>JAAYBT010000142.1 GCA_012730015.1 Clostridiaceae bacterium | reverse complement strand
TTCCTTCTGATTGAGAGGAGGATGTCGGCCAATTCAGAGCGGTCGATTCCGTCGGCATTAAACGAAAACTCCAGCATGTTCGAATCCGAATTGAACCTAAACTGAGCTGAAAATGATATAGATGGGTTCAGCTTCAGGTTCTTAAGGCTCTCAGAGTAAAAGACCGAGGAATGCTCTTGCAGGAGGGGAACCAGCCTGAAAGCAAAATCATAAATATTCTCATCACCGGACAAGTGGATCTTCCCTTCATTCACCTTGAAATTGGCCATTGCAAAAATCTCGAGAATAGCATCCTCTGTCTTAACCTCCCTAATTAGCAGCTTACCCGAAGGATTGGATGCTTTGTTATATGGAAGAAAGGGATTGATTGTATGCTCGCCATAAATATAGCGGACTTCCGCAACTATATCAGAACCATCCCGGTCAAGATAAACCTCCGCTTCCAGAGGTAGTTTTTCTATGGTAGAGTTTACCTCTTCGGTAATGACCAGTTTACCGGCTTTCTCGGCAAAAGGCAGTATCTCGGATACAAAGCGCTGCTTGTCCTCTTCAATAAACCGAAGCTTGCGGGTTTTCTGATACATCATAGCCATATAGAAGGGCTTCAAATATTCGCTCTGCTGCTCGGATATGCGATAAACCTCGCCACCTGTATAAAAGTATTCACCGTCCTCTGTCAATGGAAGCAGAGAGCCTTCGAAATCAATGTTAAGGACAAGGTCTGTTCCTTCGTTTGACAGTAAAAAGGTAACAGGGACATCCTCCCTTTTGATTTTGACCAATTCGCTCCTGCTGCCTAGAATAAGGGCATTAAAGGGTGTATCCTCGTATATCTGAAGAAAACGTTTCAGGTAGCTGTCCGTCAGGCAAACCCTGCCATCAGGGAAAATACCGGTGCTCTTCATTCCCTGAGCATATTCAGTTACCAGCTTGTCGGTCTGATATATTTCCTTGATAAGCTCTATCAGCTCAAGATCCTTGCCTTTGAATTCATGACGGGAGGGGACATATGTAAATTTCTTGCCGAATTTCAGCTCTAGATTGTTTTCCATATAGTAAAAGAGCCTTTTTATGTCCTTGACAAAATACAACTGATCCTGGCCCATACGCAGCCTAAGTAGGCGCATCGGTGAAGCACCCGAGACCTTGGACTTGGTTATTTCGAATATAGGCTCAATGGATACGGCTGATTTCAAGGTGGCTTGTGCGCCGCCAAACAAGCTGAATATGTCCTTTGCGGCTCTTCGAAAACGCAGGTCCCGGAAAAAGCCCTGCTCATCCTTTTCGGCAATCAAAAGCAATACAGCTACCATATGCTTGCAGCAGCCCCAGCCGTCATTGCCCACAGGACAGGTGCACTCAATGTGAGTGAGTCTGCCGGAAAGGTCGAATTTCAAGTGTTGGGTGTACAGCTTTTCTCCAAGCACAGTTGATGTAAAGGCGCGTTTCTCCTGATTGAACTGTACGGACTTGATACGACCGTATTTGAAGTATTCCTGGCCTTCATTATATTCATCAATTGGTGTTTTGGCTAAAATTGATTCTTTGCTCAAGTCAAACATTTATAGCTCCTAGTATTATTATGATAGTAGTTTTGTCACGTAAAAAACCTACATCCTTATATTATATAACATTTTTGCAGGTTTTAAAATAAAGTTGTTTTATATTGTGTTGTGGCCGGTTTTGACCGCCCAAAAGCGTCGAAAAGGCGCCACTCAAATGCCCTGGTGGCTGCTGGGGCACAAAGGAAAACTTCTATGCACCAAAGGGTAAAAAACTTGTGTGGCAGTCGGCGCTTATTCGCAATCTAGGTTGCATAGGCGAGCAGTGAAGCAGTGAAGCTTCACGACCAGCCCATAGGCTCAGGCGCGCCTGAAATGTACATCGTGTACATTTCACTGCCTTCTTTTGCTTTTCACCGGGTGTATTACGAAGCCTTTCCAACACTTGTGGGTGTATTAGGAGCAGGACATTATCAGC
Organism: Clostridiaceae bacterium; assembly: GCA_012730015.1. Lineage (GTDB taxonomy): Bacteria > Bacillota > Clostridia > Acetivibrionales > DTU013 > JAAYBT01. The sequence continues at coordinate 2,535 of JAAYBT010000142.1, read as the reverse complement.
CTGCCTGTGACGTAACCTGATGCATGGTTTACAGCCATGTCCGCCTGCCTATCACGGCTTCAGAAGAGGGGTAAGCTCATCGGTATAATAGATGTAAAGCTTATGGAGAGGTCTGGTCATGGCAACGTAGAGCAGCTTTATATCCAGCTCGTCCTCGGTATATTCAGTGCTGCTTGCATTGAAGATTATTACGGCGTCAAATTCGAGACCCTTAGCTAAGCAGGAAGGAAGAACAACAATTCCGCTTTTATAAACCTCCTCTTTACCGCTTATCAGTGTAGCATCATCTACCTGCTTTGATATTATCGCATATGCAGCCTTGCATTCTTTCAGGGTTTTACAAATAACTGCTATGGATTTGTATGAAAGCTTTTTAAAATCTGCGATGCTTTTTATTATTTCCTGGGCAATTTCCTTTTCATCAGACTTGGCTGCTATTTTCACCTCTTCGCCGTGGCGTATCACCGGACGGCCTTTATTTACCTCGCGGCTCTTTATCTTGTCCAATACTGTATTAGCTGCATTCATTATCTCAACAGTGGTACGGTAGCTTTGCTCAAGCGTTAGAAATTCATTTTTCCTGTCGCTGAACACGTGCTCCGTGATCTCGTTCCAGTCCCGGATGCCTCTATAGGAGTGGATTCCCTGGTTTAGATCGCCCAGTATAGTGAAGGAGCTGTCCTTAATTATTCTCTTCATGACATATATCTGAAAAGCGCTAAAATCCTGAGCCTCGTCAATAACTACATGCTTTACCGGTATTTTCTCATCTATACCGTAAATGCAATATTTTAGATAAATGATAGGTGCGAGATCCTCTATCTCCAGAAAGCCTGATTTTAATGTATCGGCAGTATACTTTCTAACGAATTCGCACAATTTATCATCCAGCCATGGACTTGCCGCCTTTTTGAACATATCGGCATCGTTAATAAAGTCCTTGTAGTACTCATAAGGGCTAAGCTTGGAGATTTTCCTGATATAGTCCTTAATTGCTGTCTTCGCCAGTGTTTCCAAGTGCTCCAGGTCATTGTCTCTTTCGTTTATCGCCTGAGAAACCTGCCTGTGACGCTCGTTCTCATCCATCACAATTGCCTTTAGAAGAGCTACCCGCTTGTCGCAATCCTCGTGAAGCTGGTTGATAATATTGAGTTTTCGCGCTTGCATTCGTGTTTTCAAGTTTTTCTTAATTTCGTCAACCCTGCGCGCAATTGGCCACATTTTGTATTGATTTAGGAATAGCTCGTTCAGCTCTTCATATTCATAAATAAGTGTTGAACCTACAGTGAAGCTCTCCTTTGGGATGAAGTTTTCTTCAATTTCCTTCAAATAGGTGTCTAAAGCCTCTTTGAAATGCATTGCGGCTTTGAATTCAGAGGCCTTCCTGATAAAGGCCAGTCGCTTTCTCTCTTCATCGCTCTTTGTGTAATCCACGAAGGCCAGTAGCTTTTCATTGGCATCCCGCAGCTTGAATCTTTTGCCGATCAAATCCTGGGCAAAGTCCTCAAAGGTTGTCTGGCGTACCTCTTCAACGCCCAGCTCCGGCAGGACATCCGAAATATAGTTGAGAAACAATTTGTTGGGCGCAATAATCATAAAGTTTTCCGGGACGAATGATTTCTCATAGTTGTAAATCAAGTAGGCAATACGGTGGAGGGCAATGGTGGTTTTTCCGCTTCCCGCTGCACCCTGCACAATAAGCGGCCGCCACATGTCGGCGCGGATAATGGCGTTTTGCTCGGCCTGTATTGTTGTTACGATGTCCTTGAGCCTGTTATCTGCATTTGCGCCCAGACTGTTCTGCAAAAACTCATCATTTGTAGTAATATCAATATCGAGGATTTCCTTAAGCTCTCCATTGTCGATCGAGAACTGCCTCTTTAATTGCAATGTTCCTTTAATGTTGCCGTCGGGACAGTCATAGGAGGCATCTCCCAGTCGTCCTTCGTAATAGAGGTTTGCCACCGGAGCTCGCCAATCGACGATGATTAGCTTTTGATCCTCCTCCCTAATGAGAGACATTTTCCCAATATAGAGCTTTTCAGCTTCACTTTTGCCCTTTTCGGTAAAGTCAATACGGGCAAAATAGGGCTTCCTCTTGGCTTCCATGAGATTTTTCAGCTTAAGATCCATATTGCCTTGCAGAAGGGAGTTGACAATGATATCGATATAGTCCTGACTGTTTTCTGCGTTAAAATGCTTTCTGACCTTTTCCAGGTCGCTGTCTATACGACCCTTCTTCACAAGTGTGATCTCAAGGCTCTTGTCGACATACCCTAAGGTGGACTTACACCTATCCAGCTCTTCTATGTAGTCGGGATGACTTATTTCTGGCATTGGTCATGCACCTCCGAATAATGGTTTTGCGCAGCATATCCGGTCAAAACGAGGCGGGTAGCTGAGCCGAGATTTCTATTCTACTAAATATGCGACGAGAAATAAAGGAGCAATTGCCTGTAAAAGCGCTTTTGCGATACATGCCAACAGGACTATTCTTTCATAATGCTTTTGTTCTCAGTTTTGCTAAAAATATCT
>JAAYBT010000141.1 GCA_012730015.1 Clostridiaceae bacterium | reverse complement strand
CTGATAAGGCCTTAAAGAAGCATGAGCTTTCCTTCCAGCAGCCGGTATTGGAGAATGAATTCACCTATCAGCAAATTGGGTATATCCCGCATGATCACTATAATAAGCTGACATGGATCGTAGGTGAGAAGCATTTTGCGGTAATTTTGAATGGAGAAGTCCGATTTTGTGGAGTGAATTTCCACTATATGAATATGGATTTACACCTGCATACGCCGCAGACCATTATAATCGGAACAAATGGGCAAGGAAGAAAGCTGTTTCGCTCTATTAGAATATCACAGCTGAAAACCTCGCCGAAAACAAATACCAGGCAGGGAGCGATGAAAATAGATATGAAACAGAGTAATAACAAATTGCCTAATCTAAGACAGATTGTTCATCCTGAATATGGCCAGAATTATTGGTTCAATGGCTGCGCGGGATATTTGATGGAGTGCCTTGGTGAAAAGGATTATGATTATTGGTTTTTTGCCGGGATAAGCGGAGAAAACTTCACGCAGTTTTATTCCAGAAACTACTTTCGAGGGGATGGCCTGGTGGACTACCGTCTGAGCGAAAAAGGGAATCATGGTTTCATTGAAGAGATCTTTGCAAAATGCGGTTACGCAAGCACCTTTGTTCCCTTGAGGCAAATCCTGTCCAACCGTGAAATGTATGTGCAAATGCTCATGGCCTATATTGATAGGGGATTACCAGTAATTCTTAATGATTATGGGAATAATCCGCATAATCGTTTTAGCTGGGGTGTGCTTGTCGGCTATGAGGATTATGGCAGAACTCTGCTCTATATAGGCGGTGACGCAACTGAACCGGATTCCATTTCAATGGACGATTTATTGCCAAAGGGCTATGTAGAGGAGGGGGATCATTGTCACGGCTGGCTTTTTGTCGGTGAAAAGCTGGAGAGCAAGGACTTGACCGGGGTATATCGTGAGCGAGTATTATCCCTTCCTCAATTGCTAACTTATGAGAACGAAAACTATTGTCTTGGAGAGAAAGCTTTCCGGGCGTGGGCAGATAGCATAGAAAACGGCTCCTTCGAGCAGATTAGGCCTGAGGAATTTGACAACTGGGCTATGTATACGGTTTACGTTTGTGGTCTGGCCACTAACAGCGGAGGCTGTAGAGGCTTTTTGGAGAAGGCTCTTGCATTGAATCCGGATATGATCTTTATTAACACTATCATCGAACTCTACCAGAAAACAGGTCATTATTGGAATAATGACAATGGTGAGGACCTGGAGGCCTTAGGCGGCGGTTTTAATGTAAGGCTGGAGGCATTACAGAGTAAAAGCAAACGAAAGAAGATGGCTGACAAGCTAAGGTTGTTTGCTGATTGCATGGATGAGGTTATAGATCTGGTAAGTAGGAACAGTAATACAAAAAAATAGTTAGGCGGAGCGCGAAGGTGGAGTTCGAAGGTGGAAGCGCGAAGGTGCTAAGCTACCATTAGGACCTCGGTGCTCATTTTTGCAATTAGTGTGTGCTTTTATCCGGAAATAAGCCATATTTGTGGTAGTTTGGCCATAAAACAAGCCTTTTTCAAGAACAAATCCACACAAAAGTCGAAAAAATGTGCACCGGCCTATGGTTTTATGGCTTTTTGGACATAGTAGCCGGGGCGTTCCGTATTGAAAAAATATCAGGATAATTCTTTTCTTCTTTTTCCTACAGTAAGTTGACGCTATCCAGCTAAAAAGTAAGGTTGCCAGTAAGCGCTTCTTTGGTTACAATGAATATATATAGATGAAAAAGGATATATTTGACTAGAGAGCCTGGAGATGAACCGTTTGAAGAAAAAAGCAAGCAGTTTTGTCAGAAAACCAAATGCTATCTTGTATTACAGTGTCGGCTTTTTTGCAAAGGTTTACTACAGGCTTGTGTATAAGCACAAGGTCGAAAACTCCATTCTTAGGGATATAAAACCGCCATATCTGGTGGTTGCCGGCCACAGCTCCTGGCTTGACTATATCATCACCACTGCCGGCATGTTTCCGGTCCGCATGAACTATGTAGGCGCCTACAATTTTTTCAGGAGCAAAGTCCTAAAAACAACATTTAACTTAATGGGAGTGATACCCAAGTACCAGTTTACCAATGATATTGGGGCTGTCAAGAAAATGAAGGGCGCCATCGACAGCGGAAGAGTCGTAGCTATTTTCCCCAATGGATGTCTCTCAAACGATGGAAGACCGGGAGGCTTCGCTGTATTTGGCATAGCAAAGCTTATTAAGTTTCTGAATGTTCCTGTAATTGTCATTAAAACCGATGGAGGATACCTTACGCGTCCGAGGTGGACAAAGCATGCAAGGCGTGGAAGATTGGAAACGAAGGTATTTCAGCTATTGACGGTTGATGAAATAAACTCCCTTTCTGAGCATGAGGTATATGACGCAGTTATTGCCGGGACGTCATTTGACGATTACAAGTGGCAGAGGGAGAGGATGGTAGAGTTTAAGGGCAGTGATCTGGCTGAAGGTATAGAGTATGTATTATATAAATGTCCCAGATGCCAAGGAGAGTTTACTATACGCTCTGAAGGAGACAGGATGTTTTGCACAGCCTGTGGTAATTCCGTAAGGATGAACCGGTACCTTCTTTTTGAGCCGGAAGGTGAGGATAGCATATTCTTTGATGGCATCGACAGGTGGTTTGATTACCAAAAGGAGTGCATCGAAAGGGAAATCGAGCATCCTGGGTTTGAGATGAATGCGCGTACGAAGCTGAAGTTTGCTGAGCCAGGTAAGTTTGGTTACCAGCATCTGGGCTCTGGGATCCTCAAGATAACGATAAATGAAATCACATATACTGGTAGCGTAAATGGCGAAGACAAGAAGCTTGTTTATCCCATGAAAAGCATCCCTATGGTGCCTTATGCGGCCGGAGAATATATTGAAATTGCGAGGGGATCCGATATCAACCGCTTTGAATTCGACGACCTCACACAGCAGATTAAATGGGTAATGGCAATAAGACAAATAAGGGATAAATATTATGAGAGAGCCAGTCTTCATCATTGTAATCGTCACATATAACGCAAAAGCCTTATAAAAGTATCAGTGTATATGTTACAGGCGGGGCAACCGTAATCGGAGAGCCGAAGTTTGTAAAGTAAGGCACTATTATTGTAGTAAAAGTAAAAGTGTGTAATTAGCATTATATATTCTTGCAGCAATTATATAATTTTATTTCTGCGAATTTGATGGCCTCAGATCCAGGAAGGTTTACATAAAGGTCATATCCTAGTGTCTGTTTGGCTATAAAATGGTAAGTTGATCGATTCTCGGAGATATTAGCGGATGTATTTGTCACATCTTACAATGCGATTCTTACATTATCTTACATCAATATACATAATATGGTTGACAACTTGAAAAAAATTTGTTATTTTATACATGGAGTAATATTACATTAAATAAAATAACTGGGTAAATATATTCATATGGAAATATTAGGGATGCTAATATATCTTGCCCTCTAGCTTGTTTCATGTAATATATTAGGGGGATTTTATGAAAAGTTTCAAGCCATTTAATTTATTCTGGATAAATTGCATATTTAACATGAGGTTTTCATTGTTAACTTCCTTGGAAAACAGCTATCTTTTTGCTGCTCTACTTAATGATTACTCATATGTGGTTTATGACATGGATACACCCAATGAGAAGAAGTATAAGAGTCTTGAATTAAGGCCTATGGTTAAACATGGAATTGAGTATAGGGATTTATTGTTTAGTGATAATAAACAGCTGAATTTCAAAGGTGGAGACAATTATTTCAATATATTAAAGGGATTGATTGAGGAAGATAATATTGTCTTGGTCGGAGTTGACTTATTTTACTGGATTCCTAATAGTGTTTGCTGGAAAAAACACCACTGGGAGCATTATTCGCTTATTAATGGATGCGACGATGAAAAAAGAATGGTTTATGTTTTTGACGAAAATGTTTATGGATATAATGAGTTTGAAATTCCTGAGGATAGACTAACAAAAGCAATATCGAGTTTTCAGGATAAACCCAATGTATATATCTATAAATTATCTACGAACATAGGGAGATTTGAATTATCAATTAGTGAAGTAAGAGACAATGCCCAAAGAATAATTGGTGAGATTGTTAAGATAATGCCGGTGATTTTTTGGGATTTATGTGAAAAGGATTTTATTGAAGGACATATGTGTGACCTCATTTCTATGCGAATTTTTCAAATAGTAAACAGACATATAGCAAACCAATTACTGATGCAGGAGTTAGGAGATGACATCTTAAGTCCGGCAATCAGGTGTTCTCTTATAAAATACTGTATAGAATTGCGTGAAGGATGGGATTTGGTTAAAAAGAGGCTTATTAGAATCTATTTTTCGAAGTACGAGAGATCAGACATTATTAATCTCAACGAAAAATGTAGACTCTTATTTCTTAAAGAAATTGATATGTGGAATATGCTCCTAAATCATACTGTGTGATATGAAGCTTCCACTATGCACTATGCTTGGAGTGTTATCAATTCATCAGCGTTTTTGAAATCAGAGGAAAATATTGAAACAAAAACACCCGTTTGATATAATTGTCAATAAAGTGAACATGGGGATAACATTTAACAGATATCCTCTGATGGTGTATCTAGTGTAGATTCAACCAACGAAAGCTAATTCTTATGGAGTGAGGGAGTGGGTTAATAATGAAGACTCAGGATATTAAGAAGAAATTATTCGATCTAGGGGCAGATTTATGTGGTATTTCAAGTATTGACCGATTTAGTGGTGCTCCGAGTGGATATCATCCCCTTGATATATTGCCAACCTGCCAATCTGTAATAGTTTTTGCTGTCCGTTTTGTTTCAGGGACGCTTGCGTGTAAAAGTGCTGTACCATATACGGTAGTTAGAAATATTCTATCTGATAAGATGGATAAAATGGCAGTTCAATTTTGCATCGACATGGAAAAGGCGGGCATTTTAGCAGTTCCAACGAGAACAAGCGGCTCTGAATGGGATGAAAGGACGGGCCGGAGCCGCAATATTATCTCTGCTAAGCATGCTGCTGAGGCAGCAGGGTTAGGAAGGATTGGAAGGCATTCCCTACTGATTACTCCCGAGTTTGGAAGCATGGTATGGCTAAGTGTAATACTTACTGAATTAGAGCTTGAGCCAGATGAGCTCAAGGAGAGTGTGTGCACAAATTGCAATCTGTGCGTACAAATTTGTCCTGTAAATGCCCTGGAACAGGATTCTTTAGACCAATCAGCCTGCAGCGGTTACGCCTTTGGAGAGGTGAATAAGGATTGGAGAATTAACTGCCATAAATGCAGAGACATTTGTCCATTCAACCTTGGCACGGAAAACAGCATATTTAAGAGGCCATGAATAATGCTCTGTCGCACTGAAGCGCCTGCAGCGTATTTTGCGTTGTAAAAACGCGGTTTAAAAAGCCAAAGGACATTGAGAGCCTAAATACAAATATTCGGCTTGTGCGCTCATGGAGCACGGGCGATTTACTGAAAGAGCGCCAATCTGCCCTCCTGAGCTTGTGGATGCTGCTCAGTCCTTGTATGATCATGGGGTGCGTTTTACCTGCGAAGTCAAGATAGCATCCATTATATTCCAATACCTTTATCGATGTTTTTCAAACATGCAAAGGGACAATCCTGACGAACAGGCCCTGGCAACTGAACTGATGCTGGATGGAATAATCGATAAAATCGTTATAGATTAGGCAAAATGCGGATGTAAAAAGTGGATCTGTTATTCACAGTGCTTCGTGTTGTCATATCTGCAACACTCTTCATTAATAACTATAAAGTTATTCTCGAAAGTAGCCGAATTTATTAAGGATAGCCCCTTTTTGGCTTAGATAATTCCCGGTACCTGAGATGAAAGAACTAGTAATCCTCTAGCCCGGGAGAAGCAAAAAAGGACAATATGCTAAGTAATGTGGTGTCAAAATAAAAGATTGCAGGTTATACATATGGGGTAATTATACATAAAGGATAAGCCAACCTTTCAGAGGGGAAGGTTTCGTATGGAGAAATCGAAGAGCTTTATCTTAATAACCGCAATAATTACTGTGCTGTTATCAGCATTTCTTTTGGCATCATTTTTTGGTGCGGATTCGTTGGGTAGTGTTTTATTTCCGATAATTGCTTTCTTTTCGGCTGGGATCCTTTTATTTGCCTATACAAAAGCACAGTGCACAGTAAAAGTCAGCATTACATATGTATTATATGCTTTAGCCATTATCATATTTGGTATTGCTGATATTATTTGGACTATAACTGTCTCAAAAGGTGCTAAACCCGACATTAGTAATCCCTTGTCCTATTTTTACCTAATCCCGAACTGTATATTGCTGTCATCTCTTATCTTGTTTGCCGCTAATCAGTATAAAAAGTGGGATTTGATTCAGCTTATAATAGACATCATAATAAATGGAGTGATTACTGGTGTTTTATTTTGGATCATATTCTTTCATAAGGACACTTCGAATTTACAAGCTATAATTCAGTATGGTTTTCCCATTGCTCTGAAATTAATAACAGATTATTTAATATGTATTCTTTTATTCTCCTGGTTTCTATCTATACGAGGCGGCAAAATACCATTATTTATGCGTATCATTACATTAGGTTTATCAATGTATTTAATAGTGGACTTAAATTTTCACTATGTAATGTGCAATGGACTGTACACAGGAAGTCCTGTTATTGATTTTTTATATTTGCTAGCAATGGCACTAATAGCCTTTGGTGCCTTGTACAAGACATTTAGCAATGGTCCAACATTTGATGTAAGCCATGTGTCAAACACGGGTAGTAAGCAAAACTATTTATATCTTTTTATATATCCTGCCCTTGCGTATATATTTACTCTATTCGATAATGTAAATGTTAGGATGAATTGGAAGGATGTATTAGCATTTGCGATACTTATAGCATTATATTGGGCATCCTGTAAATATGTTCAGCTATCGCTGGAAAAGGAGGCTTTGCTTAAGGAAAACAATGCTTTTCTTGAGGAGCAAGTTGCCGCTCAGGCAAATGAGCTAACCTTTCTTGCTAATCAGGACCCATCGACAAACCTTTTTAACAGACGATATTTCAGAACTCTCCTCGATGAAGTCATAAAGAATAAGCGGAAGAATGAATTAATTGCCCTGCTGCAAATTGATATAGACCGTTTGAAAGTGATTAATGATACTTATGGTCATGATGTCGGAGATAAGGTGATTGCGGAGATTGCTCAAAGGATGACAAAATGGAATAGGTACGGTGCAACAATCGCAAGGATCGGTGGTGATGAGTTCGCAGTTTTGTTTACCGGTAAATACACCCAGACAGATATTGAGCATTACTGTGATGAAATTATCAGCATTTGTAATGAGCCAATCATAATAGGTGATATTACCTTGAATGTTACAATCAGTATAGGCGTGGCGATGATTGATGAACAGCGAGAGGACACAAGTGGCAGGAAACTGCTGCAAAATGCTGACATTTCGATGAATAAGTCCAAGGCACAGGGCTACAACAAATATCAGATTTATGATACATTCATGAGTAAGGATTTTGAGAAAGCTCTGGAGATAGAAGCCCTTCTGCGACAAGCGGATATAGATAAAGATTTTGAACTATATTATCAACCTCAATACTCAATACCGGGGAATGAGTTAATCGGAGCTGAGGCGCTATTGCGATGGAAAAACCCAGAGCATGGCTTCATACCCCCAAATGATTTTATACCTATTGCCGAGCAAATTGATCTCATATTCAAGATAGGCGAGTGGGTATTAAAGCAAGCCATTTTGCAGGCTGAGGAATGGAACAAGAAGCATAATATGAAGCTAAAGGTGGGAGTTAACATTTCTCCAAAGCAATTTCAAGATGAAAATTTTGTAGAAACTACAAAAACCATAGTCGTACAAAGCAATATTAATCCTGACTGGCTTGATGCAGAAATAACCGAGAGCATCATGATGAGTAAGGAAGAGTATGTCAGTGATATATTTATGCTGTTTCATGATTTGGGGATTACTGTGTCAATAGATGATTTCGGGTCCGGATACTCCGGACTTGGAAACCTAATTAATTTCCCATTTGATAGAATTAAGATTGATAAATCCCTCATAGATAATATTAACTATAAAAATGTCAGTGGTGCAGGGATTGTCAGAGCTACCATTAATATGGCTCACGATTCAGGAATCATGACAATTGCAGAGGGTGTCGAAACACAGGAGCAGCTGGATGTTTTAGTAAGTCTTAACTGTGATCAGGTTCAAGGCTATCTTCTGGGGAGACCTGTTCCTGCTGATGTTTTCGAAGAAATGTATATTAAGCAGAAAAAAATGGCTTAAAAGCATCCATTAAGAAGGCCTGTTTCTTGGCATAACAAAAAGGACGTCTCCCTCTGGCACAAAGTATACCAGAGAAGGGACGTCGCTTTTAATTGCTTATAGGCTTACATTTGTGGTTATAGCTTAATGTCACTAGAGGGCGATGCGAAGGGACCCGGGATAACATGAACTCCGCGGTGATTTCCGAAGTAGTCCGAGTCAAAGCGTATCGGTGTTCCATCCGCGTTCTCATAATATGCTTCAGGTTCGAAGGCTTTGCCGAGAACTTCCGTGTTGATCATCCGACTGCTGAAATCCTTGAGGTAATCGTATATATTTGTGTTCAGCGAATACTGACCGTCCTTTTCAACCAGATCCACCTTTATATCCTCATTTTCAACATACAGACCCTTCACTTCATTTTTCCATGGCTTGGCACCATTTAGATATACATTACCCTCACTCCAGATGGGCAGGTGGCCAAAATGAGCTTTATCTAAAGCCATCATGTTTGGGCGTTTGGAGAAATCGAACTGCGCTATCCACTCATCATAAGTTGGGTAATCATCGAATACCTGTGTACCAGCAAGTCTATTCTCCCGCATGGGCTCTTTATTTTGATCATGGTAGGTCACATAGTCTTCGGAAGGCCATTTCTGGACAAAGATATTGTTGTAGAAGCGGTCGTCACCATGAAGAATAGTCATAAAGCCCATCACTTCAGTGCGATGAGGAATATGATACGGCGTATAGCGCCAAGTTGTTCCCCCACCGACTTCGGTTAAGGCGCCACAGATGAGGTTGTGAACCATGGCCACGCCCTGTGTCGCAAAGCGAAGGCTGGCATCAGAGAGAAGAATGTTGTTATCTATCAGCGTTGGACCATGGCTGACTTCTACAAACAAATCCATAGACATCATACTTCCCGGGAGATTCTTGGCATAGGGCGGCCGTTGATTATCATGCAGCAGGTTTTGGGTAATACGCGTGCCCTGTGCTTCCCAGTCACACCAGATTCCCATCGTGCAATGGTGAATGTGGTTGCGGCGATAGAGCACGTCAATAGCTGCATGCATTTTGATCCCGGCAATTTCTGCACCGCCAAGCTCCATCATATTATTAATATGGTGAATATGGTTGTCCTCAATGATACTAAACACACCGCCCATACGGCCAATAATGCCGCCCTGTTCACAGTGGTGGATGTTGCAGCGGCGAACTATGTGACTGCCGACTTTTTCTTTCAGCCATCCATGATACTGGCCGCGGCAAACCGCATCCCGTTCCATCTGGGTAGGACTCTTCACCTGTTTGGTTGTAAAGTAATGATCGTTGTCAGGATCAAGATATTTGCCCAGAGAAATACCGGCGCACTTGCTATTTGAGATTTCACAATCTTCAATGATCCAGCCCTTGCTCCAGTGAGGACCAATCATTCCATCCTGAAAAGCTGCAGGCGGTGCCCAGGTGGTGGCAGCTTTGTCAATTTTAAATCCGCTGACTATATGATAACCGATACCGGTTTTACTAGGCATAAAGCACCTGCGGCGGACATTAATCTCTACATTTTCCTTGTTCGGGTCTTTACCCTGAAAATTGCCATAAATGACAGTCTCATCGGCATCCTCATCCTGTTCGGCATACCACTTATAAATGGAGTCTTCCGGTACCCAGCTACACTCATAAACATCGCCTTTGATGCACTCTTCCAAAGTAATGGCTTCATATAGTGCCTTGTCATTTAGGTAGACACAGCCGGTGTGTTTATTTGGTGCAGCGAAATACCAGTCTCCATAGACTAAAGTAGTATAAGGATTGTAGTCGCCGAAAACACTGTTTGCGACCCGGCATACCCAGACATTTTCCTTGTAAGGCTGCCAGGTTTTAATCTGTTCTGCGCCGGTGATAACAGCGCCAAGAGGCGTAGTACTTGAATAAGTGATAGGGGCTTCTTCGGTAGCGGCATGAATCGGGTCTACATATTCCCGGTAAACCCCCGGTGCTACCAGCACTTCATCGCCTGGAAGCGCTAGTCTTGCGGCATCGTTAATCCGCCGGAATGGTCTTTTAATCGAGCCATTACCGTCTTTTGCAGCATTTACATCTACATAGTATTTCATGGTAACCTCCCTTTGTTAAGATATACAGGATGTTGCTCCTGACATGACTATTATATAACATGATTGGTAGTATTTCATCATTTATCTATTTATATTAGTAATTTCCTCTTGTAACTGTAGAGAAGTGTTGTTAATATATATTTTTTTATCTATACTAGTATTTGGAAAACTGCATTTTGACACGCCTGCTTGGAAAGGGGGGAACTCCTTATCAGAATACCTTGATAAGAGCATTATGGACAAATGTTATACTATACTTGATTGTATCAGGTACTTCTCCACCTGCATTATTTCGAATAGGGTGGATCATGTGACCGGAGTCGAGATTAATTCTGAATTATTTGAGGAAAGTATTAATTGCTTAAAGGATTTAAAAGGTTATAATAAAGTCGATGAAGTCAGTAGGCGGTTAGAGGAAAAATTAATTAAGGAAACTGCTTCGGGGACTAGAATTCTTGTGCTGATACCGGGTACAGAGGAAAAGGACCGCTGTACTGTCGGTCGCAAAGGCTTATCATACAAAATAATGGATAACAGGAATGGCCTATGCGGGATTTCTTATATAGCTTATGGTAAGGACGATACAATAAATTAGGGGGAGAGAAGATGAGGTTTATTTCATGGAATATTGATTCACTAAATGCGGCACTAATAGGGGATTCTGAACGCGCCCTATTATCTAAGGCTGTACTAAATACGATTACAGAATATATGCCGCATGTTATTGCCATACAGGAAACAAAGCTGTCAAGTGATGGCCCGAGTAAAAGGCATCTAGAAATCTTGTGGGATAGGTTCCCGGATTTTGAAATCGTTTGGAATAGTTCAGTAGAACCGGCGCGCAAGGGTTATGCGGGTACCATGTTTTTATATAGGAGTGATCTATCACCATCTGTT
>JAAYBT010000002.1 GCA_012730015.1 Clostridiaceae bacterium | reverse complement strand
GATGGAAAAGAGCATTAATGGCATAATGATTCTGCCCCTGCTTGTGCCCGAGGTAGCTCTGGGAGTATCGCTACTTTTATTCTTCTCCTCACTAAGGCTGCCATTCGGGTATTTGACGCTGGTACTTGCTCATTCGCTTTTTTGCGTACCCTATGTATATATCATGGTTCAGCTTAGGCTTAAGGAAATAGACAAATCCATTATAGAGGCGGCAAAGGACTTGGGTGCCGGCAGGGCGAAAATAATTAAAACAATTATATTACCATTGGTCATGCCCTCGATATTGACAGCATCTTTACTGGCGATGGCAATCTCCTTAGATGATGTTGTAATCTCGACCTATATGTCCGGCCCAACAGCTACGACTTTGCCGGTTCACGTTTTTTCTATGATGCGTGTGGGCGTTACACCCAAAATCAATGCCCTGTGCACCTTAATTCTAGTGGGAACATTTTTTATAGTTGGCTTAAGTCAACTTGTCAATAAAAAGAGTAATCAAAATAACATTCGGAACAACATTCAAAAAGAGGAGGAATTAAATTGGTAAGCACAAGAACAAGAAAGATTTTCGCACTAACCCTGGCAGCTATCTTTGTATTTGCCTTAACCGGCTGTGGCGGCGGGAGTGGCAGCAAGCAAATTAATCTTATGACATGGGGAGGAGACTTTATTCCTCGAGAAATAATTAATCAATTCGAAGAGGATACCGGCATAAAGGTAAATTACAAGGAGGTCACCTCTAATGAGGAGATGCAATCCCTACTGGAAGCAAATCCTAATCAGTATGATTTAGCGGTAACAACAGACTATATGGTAGATATTATGAGACGCAACGGGCAGTTGGAGGTATTAGACAAGGGAAAGCTGCCGAATTTCTCAAATATAAACCCTGTATATCAAGGCAATTATTATGATGAAAATGATGAGTATTCAATACCCTATGCAGTGTCTATCTCCTTTTTGCTGGTCAACCCGGAGGCTGTTGAGCAGCTGGGGGCGGAGCCTATTACCGGATACAAGGACTTATGGCAGGAGGAACTAAAAAACAATGTGGTTGTAATTGACTGGTCTGTTGAAATCATGGGTCTTGTTTTGAAAAGTTTGGGCTATGAGTATAATGAGACCGATCCTGCAATAGTCGAGGAAGCCAAACAAAAGCTGTTTGAGCTGAAAGACAATATAGTACGATTTGAGACCAACACTCCCGAGGATTCGCTGATAAACGGAGAGGCGGTCGCCGGCTTCATGTATTCAAATCAGGCAGTTAAGGGTAAGGCGGCTGACGATAAGCTTGAGCCTGTATTCCCCGTGGAAGGGATGCCTATCTATATTGACAGCTTCGTAATGTCTAAGCAGGCGCCTAACAAGGATAATGCATATAAGCTCTTGAACTTCATAATGGAGCCTGAGGTTAGTGCCAAGATTTCTGATATAACGAAGTTTGCGAGCACAAATAAAGCGGCTGCGGAATTTTTGCCAGAGGACTTCAAAAACAATCCGATGCTGAACCTGTCCGATGAGGTAGTTGAAAATACAAGCTTCTATATTGATGTGGCAGCGGTTACAGAAGAATATGAACACATTTATTCGGAGTTTAAAATGAAGTAATGGGATAGCCAAAATTTTGACATAATATTAAGCAACAACGAAAACCTGGCGGAGATACGGCGTAAAGCAGAGGCTGAAGTGATTAGTGAGAAAGTTGACGATGTAAATCCTAGTATGACAGTGATGAGGTTTTCAGAAGCATTAAGCGATGTAACTTATACATTTTATGATACTGCCGGGCAGGAAATAGATACATTTTGTAAGCCAAATTGATTATATCTAAATAGGCATAAAGTCAAAAGTATAAAGTCCATACTTTTTGCATAGAAATAATTTCACCTGCACAATTATGCTTCAAAGCTTCAAATTTATGGTATAATTTTATTGTAGATAATTGAAGTGAGTGTGTTCAGCATGGGAAAAGGAGGAATAATAATGAGAAATGAAGTTTTCACTATTTCACTACCCAAAAATCCGGTGATAAACCTGAGTGTCAATCCCGGACACTTTACAACAAGTCACTTTCATACTACTCATTATCTTGATTTGACCAATATAAAGACCAATGCGTCAGTAGCTAAGTATGTGGCAATAGAACTAGCCCTACCTTATTTATCGAGTACACTTGTAGATACTATTGTGTGTATGGAGCAGACCGAAGTAATCGGCGCCTATATGGCACAAGAGCTTTTAAATCATGGGGCGGCATTTATTAACAGTGGCAGAGAAATTCATCTAGCTACGCCAATTAGTAATGTTAACAGAAACTTGATATTCCAAAGCAATATGCAGGATTTGATTGTCAATCGCAATATTATTGTATTGGTTTCTTCGATTTCAAGTGGAATGACACTTAACAATGCGTTGGAATGTCTTGGCTATTATGGTGGTAATGTTGTCGGAATATCGGCCTTGTTTAATGCTTATCCTGATAAACAGGAGCATGAAATCCATTCCTTGTTTACCGGGGAGGACATCCCTGAATATCTGATTTATAGCCCGAACGAATGTCCAATGTGCAAAGAGGGGCGCAAGCTTGACGCGATCATTGTTCATGATGGCTATATAGAGATTGGAAGGTAACCGAATTCAAAATTCATAAAAGATTGCCCATTCGGATGATGTGAAACATTATAATCTATTCTATGGTTTGTCTATAGGATAGATTTTTTTGTTAGGAAGGAGGTATCTGCATGGGTTATATAAAATCCGTGCTCCCGATGAAGAATTACCGCCTTATCATGGAAATGGAAGGGGGAAGAGCTTTCGTTGACAATATGATTGCCGAAATGCTATCATAAATTTGCTTAGGTAAACCCGTTTTGATAACCGCAGTAGTCATGGAAGGGAAGATATAGCATGTTCAAGGTCTTTCTTGTCGAGGATGAGATCGTAGTACGTGAAGGCATACGCAAAAGCATAAACTGGGAGCAGTATGGCTTTACATATACCGGCGATGCTTCGGATGGAGAGCTTGCACTTCCCATGATTCGTCAGATACAGCCCGATCTTCTTATTACAG
>JAAYBT010000140.1 GCA_012730015.1 Clostridiaceae bacterium | reverse complement strand
TGTTGTGTTTTTGATATCATATTGACTCCAACGTTCAGCATCCTATATCATGATATTGTTAGTTGATAAAGATTATGTACTCAAAAAACTATATGCTGCATCAATTGCATATATATCTTATCTTGTTCTATTTCATGCTTTACTTATTTGCACTACTGCATACTAACGGGGGTGTTATGTTATGAGTAATAGAGGGATAGTTTCTTTTTTCAGACGAAACGCTGTAGCTTATATGTTTTTGCTTCCATGGCTAATAGGTTTCTTCGCTCTTACCCTATATCCAATGCTATATTCCCTTTTCCTTGGCTTTACCGACTATGATTTTACAAAACCTGATTCTACTCAAGTGATAGGCTTTGCTAATTACATGAAGATGTTTGGGTCAGTTTTCAATGCCCAAAACATCACTGCTCCCACAGGCGAAGTTATGCGAGTTGATCCATACTATATCAAGTCGCTCTCGGTTACATTTATATATGTATTCGCGTCTGTGCCAATAAAGCTTGCCTTTGCTCTTTTTGTTGCAATACTGATGAACCAAAAGCTTCGCTTTATTCCACTATACCGCGCCATATATTATATCCCAACCTTGCTCGGCGGCTCAGTAGCAGTAGCCGTACTATGGCGAAAGCTTTTTGAAAAGGATGGACTGATAAACGCAATATTAGGTAGTATCGGATTTACAGATCTGCCCGGTTGGATAACCAACCCCTCATATGCACTTTCAACTTTGATTTTACTCTCAGTCTGGCAATTTGGTTCAAGCATGATAATATTTCTTGCGGGACTTAAACAAATACCGATGGAGTATTACGAAGCAGCAAGCATTGATGGTGCCAACAAGAGAAAGCAATTTTTCACAATTACAATGCCCTTACTCTCGCCAATAATATTTTTCAACCTCGTAATGCAGATGATTTCAGCCTTCCAGGCTTTTACTCAAGCATACATCATCGGAGGTGGCAAGGGCGGAGTAATGAACTCCACATTGTTTTACACCCTTCATCTCTATATCCAGGGCTGGACATATCACGAGATGGGTTATGCCTCAGCTATGGCATGGGTATTACTGCTGATTATCGGCCTACTTACCGCAATAGTCTTTAAGTCCTCAAATAGCTGGGTGTCATACGGAAGCGGAGAATAATTAAAGCGAGGTGTTATTTTTGAAAGGAAAATCAAATCAAGTATTTGCAAAGTTAATGACTCATCTTTTCATAATTGTTCTTGGCCTTGCTATGCTATATCCTGTTTTATGGATGATAACAAGCTCCCTTAAGCCCAACAACATGATTTTCAGCGACACAAGCCTGATCCCAAAAGCTGTCACACTGGAGAACTATGTCAGCGGCTGGAAGGGCTACGCGGGCATATCTTTTTCAAAGTTTTTCGCAAACTCACTAGGCTTATGCCTTGCAGCAATAGTAGCAAACCTGGCTTCATGCTCCATGGCTGCTTATGCCTTTGGCCGACTTAAATTCGCAGGAAAGAATCTGTGGTTCTCGATTATGATGATTACTCTTATGCTACCGGCACATGTTACGCTTGTACCACGATATATATTATTCAATACATTCGGTTGGGTAGGCTCCTATCTACCGATAGTGGTACCCAAATTCCTCGCCACCGATGCCTTTTTCGTGTTCCTGCTAGTGCAGTTTATACGCTCTCTGCCCACGGATTTGGATGAAGCTGCTATAATAGACGGCTGCGGTAAGGTCGGGATATATTTTCGTATTGTGCTTCCGCTAGCGACTCCTGCGATAATTACAACTGCACTATTTACCTTCCTTTGGACATGGGACGATTTCTTCAATCATCTGCTCTACCTCACAAAACCCGAGACATATACAGTATCCCGAGCACTGCGCACATTCGTTGGAGATGCCGGTGCTGTATCAAACTGGGGCGGTGCGATGGCCATGTCTACATTGTCCATGATACCCTGCTTCGTACTGTTCTTCTCGCTCCAAAAGTACTTTGTTCAGGGCATTGCTACAACGGGTATCAAAGGCTGAAGATTGTTATAACATGAGGTTGCACGGGGTATTTCCCCTGTAATAGATTAAATATATTAAACGGGAGGTTATTTAAATGAAAAGAATTCTCAGCCTAGTCTTAGTGGCAGTTATGTTGCTGTTTGTACTCTCAGCATGTGGTGGCAAAACCGAAGTTGATCCTCCGGCATCCACCAAAAGTGACACTGCACAAAAAACTGAAACAAAAACTCCTGAGCCGGAAAAACCTGAAGAGATTGCGGCTCGCGATGATGGTCTGCCTGCCTACACCGGGGGCCCGGCACAGCTGCGTTTTGGTTGGTGGGGCAATGATGAACGCGCCACAATGACCAACAACGTAATCGCTAAATTCATGGAGGCTTACCCTGAAATTACGGTCTCAGGAGAGCCCAATGGCGGTACTCCCGACCACTTTGCAATTATCGACACTCAGCTTCAAAGTAATAATGCTCCGGATCTCATCCAGTTTGGTGGTAACTACCCTGATTACAAACAGTATTTGCAGCCGCTAAATGACTTCCTTGGCAAACAGCTTATGATTGACACTCCGGAGACATTTGACCAAACTGCGCTCATCCCGGCAACATTAGATGATAACCTCTATTGTGTAAGTCTCGGGACAAACACCCTTGTGCTAGCATATAACAAAACAATGATTGAAGGCGCAGGCGCTGCACTTCCAAAAGACAATATGACATGGGATGAAATGATAGCCTATGGAAAAGAGCTTAAAGCTAAGCTCCCTGAAGGTGTGTTCCCATTTGTCGACAACAGCACAAACCAGGCCAACTACTTGAGCTTTTTCTATACCCAGCAGGGCACAGACCTTTGGACTAACGACGAAGGTGGCAAATCCTACGCAACATTGGATTCTGCGAAAAAATGGTTTCAGCTCTGGGCTGATATGCGTGCTGAGGGCTTGATTCCTGACGCCGATACTACCTCCACTTATGCCGAGAGCGGCGCAGACAGCTCTGCACTTGTGGCAGGCAAAGCTGCAATTGGTTTGATTTGGAGCAACCAGATAGCTGCTTATCAGGCTGCAATGACTGACTCCCTTGGGGCTACACCACTGCCTAAGGGTGGCGAAAAATCCTATACCATCCAGATGAGCCAGTACATAGGCATCAATAAGGACAGCAAGAACCTTGAAGCCGCTGCATTATTTGTAAACTTCTTCGTTACAAGTCCTGAAGCCGGCGCAATTCTTGGCACAAACCGCGGTATCCCCTGCTCTCCTGCTGTGAGAAAAGCAATATCTGCTAATGCAACTCCAGTAGACGCAGCAGTATATCACATTTACGATGTCGTTGCCGATAGGACAATCCCTCAGGGTCCAAACCTGCCAAATGATCAGGAGTTCGTAAACGAGCTTGCTCTGTTGGGACAGGAAGTTGCCTACGGCAGAAAAACTGTTGACCAGGGCGCTGCTGATTTGCAAGCGCTCATTGAACAGATGATTTCGAAATAATAGTGCTATAAACAAGCCAGGGGTGTCGCCAATTATTTATAGCTAAGGGCTTCACCCCTTGCCCATTTTTATGTCATAATACTTTAAGGGTAAGAAATATTTCACATTCCAGCGGAGATTAAAAAGTTGATAGAAAGAGAACGCTTAGTAAGACGCCACAATCCAATATTGACTAAAATCGATCTTGACAGCCCCATTTCACTTGGCAATGGTGAATTTGCCTTTACAGTAGATATAACAGGTCTTCAGACGCTGTATGCCGAATATTCTGCTGCAAACACACCTTTGTGTACAATGTCGCAGTGGGGCTGGCATACCGAGCCGAACACAAATGGCGGCAGATATGCCCTCGATGATTTACACATGACAGAATATAAGCTAAACGGGAAAAAATATACTTATGCTGTAGAACGCAAGCCAGGCAACGAAGAAGTATATGAGTGGCTGCGGTACAATCCTCACAAATTCAATCTGGCAAAAGTATCGCTTATTTACAATGGTAAATCGATAACCACCGATGACATATCTGATATTAGGCAGGATCTTGATTTGTATACTGGAGTGCTTTACAGCAGCTTCAGTCTATCAGACAAAAAAATCAATGTTGTCACAGTTTGTGCCAAAAGCGCAGACATTATCGGCTTCTCAATTAACTGCACTGATAGTCGCGGACTAATGCTGGAAATATCCTTCCCCTATGCTTCTCATAGAATATCGGGAAGTGACTGGGAAAATGCCGATCGCCACACATCTAAGCTAGATGGAGACACCATTAGCCGTAAGCTTGACAATGATCATTATTATATTAAGATATCTGGGGACAGTACTATTAAACAGTGCGCGAAGCACACCTTCACAGCTGCTCCCAAAAACGGTGTAACAAATTTTGCATTAGGCTTCTTCAAGGATGAAATTGAAATGCAAAGCGCTCCCTCATGGAATTTCAACAGTGTGTTGGCTGATGCACAGGATGGATGGAGCTCCTATTGGGAGAATGGAGGCGCCGCTGATTTTTCCAAATGCAAGGACCCGCGTGCCTTTGAGCTGGAAAGACGCATCGTGCTTTCGCAATATTTGACCGCCGTTCACTCGGCAGGAAGTTTACCCCCTCAGGAGACAGGGCTAATGTGTAACAGCTGGTACGGGAAGTTCCACTTAGAAATGCATTTTTTGCACAGCGCATGTTTCGCCCTGTGGGGTCATGGTGGATTGTTGGAAAGAAGTCTGGGCTGGTACTTTGAAATCTTAGGTAGAGCAAAGGCGAACGCAGAGCTAAATGGTTTCAAGGGTGCACGTTGGCCAAAAATGACCTCATACGAAGGCATAGATAGCCCTTCGAATATTGCAACACTGCTAATATGGCAGCAGCCTAACATAATTTACATGCTGGAATTGCTACGTGCTACTAAAGAGGATAAAGAAAGTGATACTTTTGTTGATAAGTATTGGCCACTGGTAAGAGAAACGGCCGACTTTATGGCTAGCTTTGCACGGCTTAACAAAAAAACGGGCAAATATGATCTGCCTATGCCGCTCATACCTGCCCAAGAGGAGCATAAACCTGAAATCACCAAGAACCCTGCATTTGAGCTATGTTACTGGCGCTTTGGCCTCGAAATTGCAATCTTGTGGGCGAAGCAAATGCAGCATGATTATTCCCAATGGATAGATGTATGCGAAAACCTCACAGATCCACCTAGCGCTGAAGGCCTATATCTGGCCCATGAGAACTGCCCCGATACCTTTGAGCTATTTTGCCGCGATCACCCGTCAATGCTTTACGGGTATGGATTTATACCAAGGGATTACATGCAGCGCAGTATTGTTTCTGATACATTCGATAAGGTTAAGCAATGCTGGGATTTCGAATCCATGTGGGGTTGGGACTTTGCTTTTATGTCCATGTCATTAACGAGACTTGGTAGGCATGCCGAAGCCGTTGACATGTTGCTTATGGAAACTGCAAAAAATTACTTTGTCACCAGCGGTAACAATTATCAGAAGGGACGCACCGATTTGCCTCTTTATTTACCGGGCAATGGCTCATTGTTATTCGCTGTGGCAGTTATGCTTGCAAGTGATGGCTTCCCGCAGGACGGACTTTGGGATATTGAATTCGAGGACATTTCATTCCCCCTGTGAGTCTGGAAGTCTATTGCGTACTTTTTGCTTGATTATGTGCTGCTTTTTCCTGTATTTAAGAGGTGTTGTTTCGGTGTATTTCTTAAAAACGCGGGCAAAGTAGGTGGCACTGTTGTAACCTAGTTTTTCCGAGATTTCGGCCACAGTAAGGTCGTTATCTTCCAAGAGTTTTTGGGCTCTTTTTACGCAATTAATATTAACGTAGTCTTGTATGGTAAAGCTGGTGACCTCTTTAAAGATGCGGCACAGATAGCTTTTACTTATAAAGAAGCGGTGACAGATGTCATCAAGGGTCTTTACCCTTACGTCACCTTGGGTTATGTATGCAGCAATTTCGTTGATCATTTGGTGCTTAGTTTTATTGGACATTGAAAGGTTGGATGGAATAAGTCTTTCGGAATGAAGGCGGCTTACTAAAAGCAATATTTCAGTTATTTTCAACATAATTAATATGTTGTAGTTATCAAGCTTTCTTTCCGATTCCTCCATAATATCGTTAAACCGGAGTTCTATCCATTCCTGGGTTTGCTCGTCAAGCTCCAGTACACAGGAATACCTGGAAAAAAACTCAGCTAGGCCCATGCCGGTTATACTCTGAAAGAATGTGGAAAAGGGCTCAAGATTCAATTCGATAAGAAAACGGTCATGGAAATCCTTGCCGAGCTCGCTGGTTTTATGAATGTACATGGAATCTATGAGTACCAGGGTGCCTTTACGGATGCGGTATGTTTTGTCTTCAATAAAATAATATCGCTCACCGTTGAACATATAGTAGATTTCATACTCCGGGTGGATGTGCATATCCGGCATGACAAGCACCTCATTGCGTACAACTCGTTCCACTGTTATGCCGTCAAGCACACAACTGCAAAGTATCGTATTCATGTAGTACCCCCAATTGATTTTTATCACAACCAACTTCAAAGGAAAGGTGGTCTTTTATGAAAAACAAGGACATCGGTAATCTTAAAATAGCATACATAGGCGGCGGCTCGCGTGCCTGGGCGTGGACCTTTATGACAGATCTTGCGCTGGATACTGACGCGGGCGGTGAAATTCGCCTTTATGATATAGACCTCGAAGCTGCTAACCATAATGAAATAATAGGTAACGGCTTACCTGGGAACTGGCGCTATACCACTAGTAAAACTCTACAGGAAGCAATTGTCGGTGCTGACTTTATAATTATATCAATACTTCCCGGCACATTTGCAGAAATGCACGTCGATGTTCATCTACCGGATAGGCTTGGTATCATTCAGCCCGTTGGTGATACAACAGGCCCCGGTGGGATAATACGTGCAATGCGCACCGTGCCCATGTTTGTAGAGCTTGCACAAGCAATCCAATCCTATGCACCTGATGCTTGGGTCATAAACTATACAAACCCTCTAGCCCTTTGCTTAAGGACATTATATCACGTTTTTCCCAAAATAAAAGCTCTTGGCTGCTGTCACGAGGTCTTCGGGACTCAAGAGCTTTTGGCCGAAATGGTTAGACTTAAGCTTGGAGTAAATGGAGTCACTAGACAGGACATTGAGGTTAACGTCCTGGGGCTAAATCATTTCACCTGGTTTAGCAACGCCTCCTATAAGGGCCATAACCTTATGGATATGTACCGGGAATTTTCGGAAGAATTCTGCGATACAGGGTTTGACAACAAGGAAACTAAACTGCTTAATCAAAACTTTACCTGTTT
>JAAYBT010000139.1 GCA_012730015.1 Clostridiaceae bacterium | reverse complement strand
TTGATTGATTTTTCCCAGCTCTAGCATCTTTGACAGGATTATTTCCTGGCGTTCCTTCGCGTTTTTCCGCCCTTTCTCAGTGAAGGGATTGTTCTTTCCCGGGCTATTTGTAATACCTGCGAGTAGCGCAGATTCAGCTAAATCCAACTGTTGAACGGGCTTGCCAAAATATTTCTTGGATGCTGACTGCACTCCGTTGCAGCTGTTGCCCCAATAGCTCAGGTTCATATAAAGCTCAAGAATCTGCCACTTCTCCATTCTCTTCTCTAATTGGACTGCCGCATACCACTCCTGCACCTTGCGTTCAATAGAGCGTGTCGTCTTGCCTGTGATATTCTTGACGACCTGCTGGGTAATAGTACTGCCGCCTCTGGTGGATGAGTTGTCTGATGTAACTATGCTTTTAGCAAAGCCAAGCCCGGCGTTTATAATCCCCTGTATGTCGATTCCGTTGTGTGTCTCAAAACGTTCATCCTCAATAGAAATGATGGCATCCTTAAGGTATTTAGGCACTTCCTTATCCGAAACATATTCGCTGTCCATGTTGTCCTTGCCCGTAAGCTTTTGGATAATGGTACCCTTAGAATCATATATAATTGTTGTTTTGCCGGAGGTCTTGGCAATAAGCTGTTCTTCTGTTATCGGCTCAGCGGTCTCGATATAACCGTATATTGCGCCTCCCACGATGCCTCCAAATGCTCCGCCTATTGCAACAATAAGAACGAATAGGCATGTGAAGAAGGTAGCTATAAACTTCCATATGAAGGAAAGTGCTTTTCTTTTCTTTGATGCTCCATTCGGAGCAGGCTTTTTAGTGGACTTCATGCATGTCCTCCTTAAATTATATAAATCATAATTACTTCAGTTTGACTGCCTGACCAACGTTTTTGTTCCTGAGCGAAACTGAGCAAAACTGTTGTGCTCTTCTATGCGCAACTTTTTAGCTAGTATATTATATCATGAATTCGAAGAATTTAGGATATAATCGCGCATCGCCGTTTTGCCACAATAATCAAGGGCAAAATCTCGGCGGCGCATAAATTCCGCCGGAGGCATATAATAACACCACTTGTGGGGTTATTATAGCATAATTAAATTCTCACTGCAAAACCTGGGAATCAAAGTAAAGGCAGTGATTTGTGTTGATAAACCCGCCAGTATTATGTAAAATGTTCTTATGGTAAGGGTTGAGGAGGGGTATTCGTGCAAATAAAGATGGGGGAGATTATCAAGGCCCGAAGAGAAGAGTTAAACGTTTCTCTTGTGGACTTTGCCAGGGAGACCGGGATTTCACCAGGTTATTTGTCCCAGCTGGAGAATAGCAAAAAGGACAATCCCAACCTGGAGGTTGTTCTTAAAATCACCCAGGCATTGGATATAGACATGGATACATTGCTGGGTCTTGAGCAGGAGTCTGAGATACCGTCGCTGAGGATACCTTCTCTCTTACGGCTTGTTGTAGCAAAGGACAGGAATATGAAGGTGCTGGAGGACAAGGAAATACAGAAAAAGATCTGCAACATATTGGACCGCGCCCTCGACAGCAAGTACCTGATTGAAGATAAAAACCTATACAGCTTGTTCCTGGAAGATGTATATGTGCAGATGGAAACAGCACTTAAAAGATATATGGCAATGGATATTTTGATTCAAAACGAGAAATGTAACCGATAAGACACTTCCGGCATACTATATTGCACGGGGGTGTATCTATGTTCAGAAAAAGCAGGATTTATCGCAGGTGGTGGTACGTAAAAAAACGGAACACCAGACAAATCCGTCTGCTGCTCCGTTTTGCTATTGCCACACTAGTCATCAGCCTTACCGCAATAGTTCTCCAACTTGATATTCTAAGGGTTCTAGGCTTCTGATATTTCGATATGAGCACATTGTCAGTCTCTATCGGTCTCTATCAGTCCGCTTCCTTAGCATCTTCATAAATGTCCTCTAGAACACTGCTCTTTTTATAATTCCTTTTTGCTTTTCCTGTAGTTTTTTCTGATGAGGGGGCAGCTTCCATCATGTCACATTTACCCTGGAACAAGGCTCCTTCGTCAGCAACAAAGCTGTTGACCTTGATATCTCCGTATAGCTTTGCTGATGATTTGATTCTCAATATGCCTGAAGTGGTAATGTTGCCCTCGATTGTGCCTGACAAATGAACATTGGCTGCATCAATGTTTCCTTTCACAGTAGCCTGTTCTCCTACATAAACATTTCCAGTAACCTTTAAGTCACCCTTCACTTGACCGTCAACTCTGACAGTGCCGACTGCTTCTATGCTTCCGGTAAAGACAGAATTGACACCTATCAGCGTTTCTACGCCGTCTCGGCCAGCGGAACCTTTTCTAAACATAATGAACCTCCTCAATCACAACAGTGCGACTATTACTATCCAACATGTTCTATTTTACGTCAAGATATTTCAATGGGTCTACGGCACTACCATATAGCAATATTTCAAAGTGTAGATGGGGCCCTGTGCTGCGTCCTGAGCTACCTACCTTTGCTATAACATCACCCTTCTTTACGGTCTGACCCTTCTCAACAAGAATGGAGGAGGCATGTCCATAAACAGTGGTAATACCTCGCGCATGACTTATTTTCACTGTTCGACCTGTGCCGCCGGTATACTCAGCAAAGATTACCTTGCCACTGGCCGCAGCCTTTATTTTTGTGCCGCTATTGGCAGCAATATCAATACCTGCATGGAATCTGTTCCTTCTGGTAAATGGATCGCGTCTGTAACCAAACTTATCTGTGAGCCTTCCGTTTGACGGCCATAGTGTTGGGACGGTGTCCATGAATGCTTCTATTTTGGCTTCAGCTGAGCTAAGATCAGCTACGGGAACGTCGGAACGGCTGTATAGCTTACTCAGGCTGTCGAGGGTACCCTTCAGCTCGCGCATATCATTAGTAAACTCAGTTTCAGTTCTATCGCCTGAACGGTCAGTCTTTTTGCTTCTTTCTTCAATGTAGTCATCTGTGATTTGATTGAAGCTGTTTGTAAACTCCTCTATCTTGTCATTTACTATCTCGTTGAAAATGGCACTATCCACTTTCAACTGCTCCACCTCATCAGTTTTCTCCTCAATAAGCTTTCTCTGCTGGGTATTGGTGCTGTAAAGGTCGTCGATGTTTTGCTTTAAAGACTTATTTTCGTCTAACATTCTAGAAATATAAAGGCCCCCAGCAACAAATATGGAGGTTAACAAAATAACGCATGCTATGATTTTTGCATAAAAAGAAGAAAATTTAAACACCTTTACCTTGCTTGATGAATGCGGAACCAGTACTATCGAAAGGTATTTCTTTTCTGTTTTTTTTGCCTTTCCCTTCCTCATAACTCAACCGTCCTGTAAAAATGATAATAAAAAACTATCCTTACTTATCTTTTGTACAGATACTGCGAGAAAAAAGGATACAATGCTCTAAATTCTACATAAGTTTAGAAAAACCTTTTTTTCCCGAAAAATTTTGTTGCACTATCTATTTATAATTTATTATTATCATTTTGTCAAATTTTAATAAAACTTATGCATTTTATTCAAAAGCTGATAATTGCTACAAAGCCTCACTAGACCTGCATAGCAATTTACACCATAAAGCAAGAAGGATTTTACGCTATTATATCGAATTATATAATGTTATATGCTTGATTTGTTCAAAACACAGATTCCATTCTTCAGGATCTTGACGGAGATGAAAATACGATGATAAACATACGGGCAAAACTGATTCTGGCTTTCATAGTAATTGTATTGATTTGTTCAATAGCGGCTATCGCTGTCACATTCGGTGGATACAATCTTGTTGTGGCGGGAATAGCTGCGAGCGCAGATAGCAATAATGCCCGTGTGGTCTGCGTGCGTGAAATCAGGGATTTGCTCGATACGCAGCAGGTGCTGCTTTCAGAAAGCATGGTAAGTCTCAGCCTTTCGGATGAGAAAGAATTTGATGAGAATAATGAAAGGATAGCACAGGCAATTGATAACCTTGCCCAGCAGTCTGAAGAAAGCGAAAAAGCGTCATTGAATCAGCTTAAAGAAAACAATAATGAATTTGCCCAGCTTCTTAAAGGCAAAATCTCAGATAGCATCAAAAAGACTGACAGGACTGAATATGACGGTATACTGGCTGACTTTGAAGGCCAGTACAGATCACTTCTTGACAAAGAACTGGAATTAAGGGAATTAGTACTGGAGCAGGTTGAATTTACTGTACAATCGCTTACATCCAATAAGGCCTCACTGGAACGAATGACTGTTGAGCAGCAGGATGCACTTAATGCTCTGGCACCGGCTGTTGAGAAGGTATTGAATGAGTATAAGGATTCCCTGGATGAAAACAAAGAGTTGAAGGCATCTCAGTTAAAATTGCAGTCTGATATTACAAAGCTTCAGGCACAATTCGATAGCCTGAAGGCCGAACTTGAGAGCATAGGAGTGCAAGCGGACAGTAAATCAAGTCAGGGGCAGCTTCCGGAGGCTTCATCAGTCCAATCCACAACAGAGGCGATGGCAGTAGCTGATAGCGGTGGCGAGGTACATACCAATACAAGAGTACTGACCACTGTGGCTTCAAAGGCATACGATGCATCTGCGGCGCAGACTATTCGCACCTATTTGGACCTGTCGCTCAGTACAGGGGCAGATTCCCGGCAGATTATTGATGCCTTGACTACAGACACCTTGCAGAGTGCATTATCAAAGCTTACACTGATCGATACCGCCATAACATTGACAAAGGACTCATATAGCGGTGCATTGGCTGCTATGAACAGCGGAAAGGGCGATAGCGCTGATTTTGAAATGAAGATGCAGGATGCCGAAGGCGCTCTAAGGCAACTGGAAGCACTTATGACTGTGAAAAATGCCCCGATCGCGGCTGAAGCAGCTGAAGCATGCGGCCCTTTTTCGGCTTCATACGGTGGGCTCATATCCGCAAAGCGGGTGCTGGAGGATACAGGCTTGACTGAAGCCTACATGGAATCGGTCTTGCTGCACAACAAGCAGGTAGAAGGCTTGACTGCATTGGAGAAGGCCTATAAGAGCTACCTGGCAGATGATATTGAAAGATCCAGAGACCTTAAAGAAAGGCTTTTGTGGGCGCTTGGCGGCATTGCCCTTGTTTCGCTGATAATCGGCATGCTCATTGCATTGCTTGTCTCGAGGAATATATTGAGCCCCATCAGAAGGATGACTAAATTGTTGGAAAAGGCCGGCAAGGGTGACTTGACGGACAGGGTCAGGGATAGGCGCAGCGATGAGATAGGAGAGCTGGGCGCCAGGGTAAATGATGTTTTGGACGGCCAGCAGAAGATGCTTGAGCAGGTCAAGAACACTAGCGGCGATATTGGAATGCTGCGGACGGGGCTTGCAGAGCTGTTTGCTAATAGCAGACAGGGCATCGAGAAGATGTCTCGCGGCTTTAAGAATATAATGGATGGCTTGCTTAGCGTAGATAAGCAGACGATACCAACCACGAAAGCCCTTCCTGAGGCGGTCGGAAGAGATGATGGCGGTTTGATAATAAGCACCGACAAGGCAGTGGCTGATGGAATGAAGGCAATTGAAATAGTCGCATCGGGAGAAAAGTCCGTCCAGGAGGCGGAGCTGGTCATCAGAAATGTTACAGATACGGTCAAGCAGATAGCGGATTCTATCAATGAGCTGGAGGTTTCCTCAGACAAGATTGGTGAAATAACCGATACAATCACAGGAATTGCCTCCAAGACAAATCTGCTGGCGCTTAATGCAGCGATAGAGGCCGCCAGAGCCGGCCAGCAGGGGAAAGGCTTTACAGTTTTGGCTGAAGAGATAAGGAAGCTTTCGGATGGCAGCAATAAGGCTGCCCGTGAGATAAGAACGCTTATCAGCGAGATTCAGGATAAGATCCAGTACGCGGTAGACAGGATTGGAGACGGCGTTAGAAGCGTGGATGCGGGCACAGAAAAAATTGTTGTAGCCAGGAGCAGTATCCTTGAAGTAACAGGGGCTATAGACAATATCGTTGATACACTAAAATCCACAGCAGATGCGGTCAGATGCAGTAAGGACAATACTGCCGTGCTGGCAGAGGCTATAGATACAATGGAAGATAGGAATATCTTTACCGAGGTGTCCAGTGAGGGTATTAATGAGGATCTGGAGCTCCAGCAAAAAACTATTGAGGAAATGGAAGCGATGACCGCAAGGCTGGATGAGGTGTCCGGATCGCTTAGCAAAATACTCGCGCAGTTTAGGGTTTAAATACATTTTGCAATGCCCTTGTTTGCAGAGGGCTTTTACATGGGGCTTGCATATAATTGGGGAAATATGGAATAATAAGATATACGGCATACTGATTACTATCTTATATATTGTTGCCCCTATCTAGGGGGCAATTTTTTTATGAGGAATAGGAGGGCAGTGCGTAGGTTGCTGTGCAGGCTGCAAATTAAGCGGGCGGCTTCTTTAGCGGTGAGTAGGGCGCTTCGAAGGTAGACGGTGTTGGGCAGGGAAGGATATGGTTGTGAAAATATGAGTGAAGCTAAGATAGAAAAAAACAAAAATTACATCATCGATATTACAGACATGACCCATGAAGCACAGGGCGTTGGCCGACTGGATGGGCTTGCCGTTTTTGTGGATGGCGCACTGGTGTCAGAGCGTGTAGAAGTA
Source organism: Clostridiaceae bacterium (assembly GCA_012730015.1). GTDB lineage: Bacteria > Bacillota > Clostridia > Acetivibrionales > DTU013 > JAAYBT01. The sequence continues at coordinate 6,182 of JAAYBT010000139.1, read as the reverse complement.
AAAATCATCAAGCTCACCAAAAGCTATGGAGTTGGAAAGCTGATTGGGATACTTCGGCCGTCGCCTCACAGAATCGAACCCTTTTGCCAAGCCTATAAAAGATGTGGGGGCTGCAATCTGCAGCACCTGGATTATCAGGCGCAGCTGGACTTTAAGACCGGGCTTGTAAAGGACAACCTGAAGCGGCTTGGTGGGTTGAACGACGTGGTCGTGCATGATACTATTGGCATGGAGCAGCCATACAGATACAGGAATAAGGCTCAGTATCCGGTCTCTATGGTAGAGGGCAAGGCAGTGACAGGATTTTATGCCGCCCGGTCCCATGATGTGATGCAATCCGATGAGTGCGAAATTCAGGATGCCCACAGCGATAATATTCGAGGGGTTATCAGTCAATTTCTGGACGAATATAAGATTCCGATCTATGATGAGAAGAGCGGGAAGGGGCTTTTGCGGCACATTGTAACGCGAGTCGGTTTCAACACCGGCGAGCTTATGGTAGTGCTGGTCATCAATGGCAGACAGCTGCCCGACTCAGATGAATTGGTTCGGCGGCTGCTTGAGGCAGATAGAGGGGCTAAGAGCATCTATCTTAATATTAATACCGAAAAGACCAATGTCATACTTGGGAGAAAAAACATTCTGTTATATGGCAGCGAGGCCATCACCGATACCATAGGGCCCTATAAGTACATGATTTCTCCCCATTCATTCTTTCAGGTCAATCCGATACAGACAGAGGTTCTCTACTCTAAAGCCTTGGAATATGCAGGGCTGACGGGTAGTGAAACTGTTTTTGACCTCTACTGCGGTATAGGTACAATCTCGCTATTTCTTTCAGCAAAGGCCAAAAAGGTCTATGGCGTAGAGGTCGTGGAAGCGGCCATCGAAGATGCACGAAGGAATGCGCAGCTAAATGGTGTAGCAAATACCGAGTTCATTGCCGGGGAAGCGGAGAAGGTCATCCCTGAGATGTGCAGCAGCGGAATTCGTGCCGATGTGGTCGTGTTGGACCCGCCCCGCAAGGGCTGTGATGAGCCTTTACTCAAGCAACTGACCGAAATGCAGCCTGATAGGATTGTCTATGTCTCCTGCAACCCGGCTACGCTGGCAAGGGACTTGAAGTACCTTTGTAGCCAGGGATATAAGGCGGTAGAGGTGCAGCCTGTGGACATGTTCCCATGGAGCGGGCACGTTGAGTGCATAGTTCTGATAAAACGTGCCGAAAGCCGCATGGGATAAGGCTTTTCGGGTTTTTAAAGAGTGGGTTTTAAAGGGTAAAAAACGATGATAAAAACTCGGTTATTTTTAAAATGATCGGGTTTTTACTTTTATAAATATAAGCAACCAGAAAAGCATTAATTGCCTCACTGGATTTTTTTGATAAATATGGGAGTATAGCTCGCCAGGAAAGCACGAATGATATTCTGAAAAATTAGCCGAAAAAAGTCTTTTAACAAGTTTACCAAAATTTATGATATAATTATGTCTGTTAGAGAAATTAGAAAATTCAAAGAAGTTTTGGTATGGTTGAAGGAGAAAGATTGATGAATTCGATAGACTGGTCAAAAGGGCATATTCTCTATATTGCAAATGAAGTTCCTAAAGGTTCAGACATTCCGGACGAAAAAGAACTTCGATCTGTGATAGAGCCATGGCTGACTGCTGTTTTTCAAAGTGAGCATCTCTCACTACTGTTGGGTTCAGGTCTTACTACAGGAATCTGTTATGACTCAGGCGTCACTCCACAGGCTATGCAGCGAATAAAATTTACAATTGAAGGTGAAAAAATAGAATTCTTTGCTAATGAAGAAGCAAAAAAGATGTCCCGTGGCTCAGCAAATTTTGAAGATGATTTAAGGACTGCCATCGAATTAGTAAAAGGCTTAAAAATATTGAATGATGCAAATGCTAAAACACTCGAAGATGAAATAAATGAGAAGATGAAATCCCTCATATTGAATCTGTTAAAAAATGAATACAATGTACTTTCTTCAGATAAAGGCTCGGACTCTTTAGCGCTTTTAAAAAGATTTCTCATTAGTTTTAGCAGCCGAACTGCCACCCGTGACAGATTGCATATTTTTACAACCAATTATGACCGATTTATTGAATATGCCCTAGATAATGCAGGTATTTATACCTTAGACCGTTTTATTGGGAAGTTAAACCCAACCTTGAGAATGCATAAAATGGAGTTGGATTACCATTATAATCCACCTGGGATACGCGGCGAACCACGATATGTTGAGGGGGTTGTTCGTTACACGAAGCTGCACGGCTCGCTTGACTGGCGTTTCAACAATGGAGATATTCATAAAGAACCCTTGCCTTTTGGGTGTGAAATAAATGAAGACGCAATTCAAAAGCCTTACGAAACAAAAGTGATTTATCCTAACTCAGCAAAAGGGATTGATACGGTATATTTCCCTTATTCTGAATTATTTAGAGACTTTTCTGCAGCGATATGTCGACCCAATTCTGTTCTTGTTACTTATGGCTACGGTTTTGGAGACTCACATATAAACAATATTATTTTAGATATGATGACTATACCATCGACTCATCTGGTAATTATTTCTTATGATTTGGCGGATGGACGAATTTGTAGCTTTGTTGAAAAATGTAATCCTTCTCAACTTACTCTTTTATTAGGTAATCATTATGGGAATATCCGAATATTAACTGAAAACTATCTTCCAAAATCAGCAATTGATCGAATTTCAGATAGACGGCATAGAATTGAAGAGAAAAGGAAAATCACTCAAAAAGAAAGTGAGAGCGAAGATGAATAAAGAATTTGAACATATCAGAAACCAAACTATTGGTACGGTAGAGTATGTTTCTCCACGTGAAATAAAAGTACAGCTTGAAATCAATGCTCCACAAAACACTGCTATTAATACCGGAGTACCACAACTTTTCCCAAAAGTAAACGGATTCGTTCTTATTCCTAATGAATCTGGCGCTCTTGTAGGAATTATTTCATGGATTGGAATTGAATATTCACCGTATCCTAAGAGAAAGGGGTATAAAGACTTTGACCTAATTGACTTACCCTTTCCACTTCGTAAGCTTTCTATAACTCCTTTAGGTATTCTTAAAGAAAAGGATGGACAATTTCAAATTGAGCGTGGAGTTTATAGTTATCCGTCAGTAGGGGATATTGTTGTAGTTCCTAATCAAGAACAGTTACGGGCAATCGTTCAAAACAAGGACAATAAAGCAAAAGTTAAAATCGGTGTTTCTCCGATGGCTGCAAATGCGCCTGTTTTTATAAACCCCGATAGAGTTTTTGGCAGGCATATAGCGGTTTTAGGGAATACTGGAAGTGGAAAATCTTGTTCAGTAGCTGGATTAATACGATGGACTCTTGAAGAAGCAAGAAATGAATTGCCAAAAGATAAAAAGCTTAATTCCCGTTTTATTGTACTCGACCCAAATGGTGAATATTGCGATGCATTTGAGGGATTAGCTAATATCCGTTGTTTTCAGGTAATATTCAATGATAAGAGCAATTCAAATTCTGTTATCTCCCAATTAAAGGTTCCGAGTTGGATGTGGAATAGTTACGAATGGAGTTCAATTGCACAGGCTAGTGGTAAAACACAAAGACCACTATTAAGAAAAACCCTGCGGGAGATTCGTTATGGCGGAAGATTGGATGAAAATGATAGTCTGATTGCTCCTAGACGTTTAATTACAAGTATTTTGCTAACTCTTAGAAATTTTGAGAGACAGGGAATAAATGCCATAGCCAATTGGCCGGGAAAAAATAATTTAGGAGAAACTCTTCAATCATCAAAAGATTCCCTTACTACATTTTTAGATAAAATCGATGGTGAACCAAAAAATAAAATTAATGCAATAATAGACTCTATCGAAAGTGTTTTGTCAAGAAGACAAAAGAATGGTAACAATTATCCAGCCTTTAATTTAAAGGATATACAAGAAGTTGTCTCTGCAATTGAAGCATCGCAGAGTATTTTCGGGGAGTTGAAAAGCTATCAAGGGCCAGATGAAGATAGCCCTGTTTTCTTTACAAATGAAGATTTTCTCAGTCATATTGAAAGACTATCTCAGGAAAACAATGCGCAGCAACTCATGGACTTTTTCATGATGCGGGTTAGAAGCATTTTGACTGATTCTCGCATTGCTTCAGTGATTGAAACAAAAACAAAAGAAGAAATAACTCTGGAAGGATGGTTAAATCAATATATCGGTAGTAATGAAGATGATGGAACTATTAATATTATCGACCTCTCGTTGCTGCCTTCTGAAATTCTTTTTGTAATTGTATCTGTTTTATCAAGAGTCATTTTTGAAGCCCACCAACGTTACAGAAGAAAAACCGGAAAAATACTGCCTACAACACTTGTTATTGAAGAAGCTCACAATTTTATTAAGCGCTATGATGGGGATGCCGATGAGATTACAGCTAATCGGCTTTGTAGTCAATCATTCGAAAAAATAGCTAAAGAAGGTCGTAAGTTTGGTCTTGGATTACTGATTTCTTCTCAGAGGCCTTCAGAATTATCTCAGACTGTTTTATCCCAATGCAATACTTTTCTTTTGCACCGGATAGTCAATGATAAAGATCAGGAGATGGTAAAAAAGTTAGTGCCAGACAATTTAGGAAGCATTTTAAATGAACTCCCAATACTTCCAACAAAAAAAGCAATTTTGCTTGGATGGGCGGCCCCGATACCAGTAATTGTTGAAATGAATACTTTAGAGGATAAGTGCTGCCCAAGATCAAAAGACCCTGAGTTCTGGGATGTGTGGACTGGAAAAGAAGAAAGGGATATTGACTGGAAAAGCATTAGTGATGAATGGCAGAAAGAGGATAATATTTAATAATACCCTTGCTTTGCTATCCTAATTACGGTGAGGGTAAAGAGGCTTGAGGATTTTCTAATTAAAGAGGAAGTGTAACTATTTCCTAACGAGGTGTAACTGTCTGTCATAACAAGAAGTGTTCAGATCGGTTTATGATAACTTTAATTTTCATCCTGATATTAAGAATTATGCTGTGGAGTTTTTCACTATAATAATTATAATAATATATGTCAAGGAAGTTGTTTATTAAAGTTTGTTCATCGACTTCATTTATAGTGGTTAATGTTAAAAAGCGAATAAAAATTGACCTGATCATCAACTTAGATAGTGTTGAAAATTATTGCATTTTGAATAATCGCTTATCAACTGGCAAGCTATCCAGAAAGTTGGTTGGCTTTTTGGTATTAAAAGGTTGCCTGATAGCGTAGCTTCATTTTATACATACGACAAAAACCAAATAAGGAATTCCCCATTAGCAAATTAGCGGTGGCATTTTAGAAATAAGATGCTGCCGCTTTTTTTATGCCCTTTTTTATGGGTTAAAATCACAAACGATTGGAGGAAATCAAATGTCAAACATCAAACAAACCCTCAAGTTTTTCAGTCCCCTGTCGATTACAACATACCCTTCTCATGAATACGGCGGGTGCGGCACGGGCGATCTGCCTGAAGAATTGTCTCCATCGGAGGCGGTGTATTACATGGATGAAATCCTTGCCGCCATCGAAAAAGAAAAGCTGCCCAGCGAAGGTGACCGTGGCCTGATGGTATATTTCTATGATGACCAGGCGCTGTCTGAAAAAATCTACAGCCTCCAACCGACAGTTGAAGAATGGAACGGCAAGCTGTGGGGCGTAATGGTGGTAGAGGTTTATGGCGAGCTGACCGAAGCGGAAACAGCCAAGCTGCTGAATTTTGCCGTTGGTCAACTTTCTGACGGCTGGGGCGAGGGGTTCGAGCAGCGTCCCATCAAAACGAATGACGGTGAAATCTTCGTCAGCTTCTGGAACAGTGAGGACTTTTTTATCAAGCCGGAACAGGAGCTGAAGCAGGGAACGGAACAAAACTTTAATGAACAGACGATGGGAGGAATGTAGTATGCCAAATCATATTACAAACATACTCACCGCACATGGCGATGAGAAAAAAGTAAAAGCAATGTTTGAAGCCATCAAAAATGATGAGATTGGAACCGGCAGTATTGACTTCAATAAAATTGTACCGATGCCGGAACATATCTACAGGGGGGATCTGGGCAGGGAGGAGATTGAAAAATACGGCGCTGAAAACTGCTGGTATGACTGGAGCATAAAAAACTGGGGAACGAAATGGAACAGCTATGG
>JAAYBT010000138.1 GCA_012730015.1 Clostridiaceae bacterium | reverse complement strand
GCCCTCCGATACCTTCATCCGGCCTTTCAGCCGCCTGCTGTGCAAGCTCCTCGCCCAGCCTTGACATCGCAGAGAACAATTTCTCCACCGACCCACAGTCATCCGCTACCGTGGCGATGCATACAATATTTCTTAGGTCCGACATTTCCACCTGAATATTGCTCTTTTCTCGCAACAGCTTCTCTGCAGCATAGCCTGTAACCCCTGTGGCTGATACATTAGCGGTTATCCTTGTTGCGTCATGGTCAAATCCGGGCACCAAGCTATGATTCATGAGCTCAATGGCACCCAAATCAAACCTGCTGCTACATGCCTCGATATTATCCAGCAGACTGTCCAAACGCTTCCTTCCGAATCTTTGCATAAGCTCTCTGGCAATATCAAGATATGCCATAATAACATAGGATGGGCTTGTCGTCTGAAAAAGATCGAGGAAATGGGCTATTCTTTCACGATCGATTCTGTCTGAGCCCACATGCAAATAAGCTCCCTGAGTGAAAGCGGGCAAGGTCTTGTGTGCGCTCTGGATACACAAATCGGCACCGCAGGCCAAAGCACTCTCGGGAAGCCTTGAATTGAAAGTCAGGTGTGCTCCGTGAGCCTCATCTACTATTAGTATCTTATTATGCTTATGCACTATTTCTGCAATCTGCGTAAGCTCACTACAGACTCCGTAATAATTCGGACGGGTTATAAGAAGGCCCACCGCATCCGGCACATCTTGAAGTGCCTTTTCAACTGTCTGAGGTGTGAATCCGGTATGGATACCAAATATCTGTGAATACTCGGGCAGGATATAGAAGGGGCTTACACCACATATTTGCATGCCGTTAATAACAGCCCTGTGAGAATCCCTCCCCGTAATCAAGGTCTGTCCTCGCCTGCATACAGCCGCAATCGCTGCATGAAGCCCTACCGTGCTTCCATTCACAAGGAAAAAGCTTTCCACGGCACCGAAGGCTTCTGCAGCAAGCCCCTGGGCCTCCTTTATGACACCTGTTGGCGCATGCAGATTGTCTGTGCCCGGTATTTCCGTTAAGTCCAGCTTCTCAATTTCGGAAAGAAGCTCCCGGGGGATGCCATTGCCGAGCTTGTGTCCGGGCATATGAAAAGGCAGTGGGTTTGAATCCCCATAGGCCTTCAAAGCACTATAGACAGGGATATTCCAACCACCGCCATTTATGTCGGTTTTGCTACCGATCACATCACCCTTGCTGTCGGTCACACCCATCTTAGACCTCAGCCCTGTTCTTTTCATAGATAATCCTTAAGCCTTCCAGCGTAAGCCTCCCGTTGACTTCATCAATTGACTTCGTTTCCGATTCAATAAATTTCGCCAGGCCGCCTGTTGCTACGACTTTTATATTTTCCTCATTCATTTCCTGCTTAATTTTTTTAACAAGATAGTCAACCTGCCCTACATATCCGTAAAAAACGCCGGACTGCATGCCTACAGATGTATTGCGGCCAATGACGGCGTCGTGCTTAGCCAAATCAATTTTAGGCAATCTGGCAGTCCTCATATACAAAGCTTCGGCAGAAATAATAATACCCGGGCAGATTACCCCTCCGAGGAATTCTCCCTTTGATGAGACTGCATTATAGGTTGTTGCGGTACCAAAGTCTACAACAATGATAGGTCCGCCATATATTTCGTAAGCTGCTACTGCGTTGGCAATCCTATCTGCACCAAGCTCACGGGGATTTTCATACTTGATATTTATGCCCGTTTTTATTCCCGGGCCAATTAAAATGGGATCCTTTTCCAAGTATTTCTTTATTGCATGCTCGAAGGAAAACATTATGGGCGGTACCACCGAAGCAATAATGACAGCTTCAATGTCCGATATCTTCAGGTTTTCATGCTTGAAAAAGCTGATGAAATACATGCCAAATTCATCTGCCGTCCATTCTCTGTTTGTACTCAGCTTCCAATGAGCAATCATCTTCTTATTTTCATAAACGCCGAAGCGTATGTTTGTATTTCCCACGTTAATTGCAAGTAGCACTTCAATAATCCTCCGTATTATTCTTCAAAATCAGACTCTCCTAAAGCTTAAGACTCCTGATTTCCTTTATTTCAAGCTCAATCTCTTTTTCAATCCTCACAATATCTTCCTTTATATCGTCAATCGTTTCCTCTGCCCTGCTTCTGTGATTATTACCCCCATACCTTCCGGATGAGGAATGCTGTCTTTGCGGGTTGTCATTTCCCCTGCTATTGTCTTTGTTCCTGTTGCGATAATAGCCCCTAGACTGCGTATTATCCCTTGAATCCCTCTCCCGGCCCTTTGATGTGTTTGAATTGCCTTTGTCAGCAGGCTGATGGCGATTGCTTTGAACGGCGCTCTGGTCTTGAATGGAATCCTCTCTATTTGTTGAACCGGATCCCGCAGCCTGAGTATTTCTCTGCTGACGATTCTGGTTTGACGGTCTCCTGCCTTGATTATATTTGTAATTTGAGCGATTACGCGGTGATTGTTCAGACCTTTGACGACCGCCCTGATTCTTTTCATTGCTTACAGAATTGCTATTATTATCAACCATTCCTAAACCTCCACTATTACGATGCTTTTTAGCAATACGTATATTCTATTTTAAATATTTCCACAAGTCAACCGGATTTCCGCCGGAAGCTCCAGATCAGGCCGGCAGCACCTAAACATAGCCATAGATGCCTCTGACCGAAACCTCGCCCGACAGCAAATCACGGCGTTTCCCATCGGTGCAATCTACCGAAAGTCTTCCATCTGTAGTGATACCCGTCGCTATTCCCGTGTATTCCACATCCCCCATTGTGAATCGGACTTCCCTTCCGATTGTAACTGAGTTCTTCTTCCACATATCCAGTATTTCTTTATGCTTCCCATTTAGTACCATCTGATAGCAGCTATCCAGTTCGCGTAACACGCTGCGAATTACGCTAAGCTTGCTCATTTCTTTTGTGCTGCCTTCCTTAATATTTTGCGATGCCATGCGCAGCGAGATGGCTCTGTGCTTTAGCTCATCTGGAAATTCATCATCAGCTTGAGAATAGTTTATACCGATGCCAAGAACGATATGGTTTACCCTATCCGCCTCGGAGCTCATCTCTACGAGGATGCCGCAAACCTTTCTTCCCTCTATCACCAAATCATTTGGCCACTTAATACCCGTACCTATTCCAGTTGCAGCCGAGATACCCTTAGCCGTGGCAACAGCGGCAGCCAGCGTGAGTATTTGAGTTTCCTCGGGAGCCATCGGGGGCCTCAATACAACAGTGATATAAATCCCCTTGTTCGCCGGAGAATCCCAGCTTCTACCCATCCTGCCCCTGCCCGCTATCTGCTGTCCGGCAACAATTGCAGTCCCGTCAGGGCAGCCTTCACCAGCCAGCTTCTTAGCGAAATTATTGGTTGAATCAAGTGTGTCAAAGTACTCGACCTTACGGCCTACAATGAAGGTGGACAGGTTATTGGCTATCTCGTATGAATTAAGCCTATCTTCAGAGGATATCAACCTATAGCCCTTTCTCGGTACTGCTTCTATGGAATAGCCCTCCTGCCTGAGCTCCTCGATATGCTTCCATATTGCGGCTCTTGATATCTCAAATCGCCTGCCAAGCTCCTGGCCTGATACAAATCCGGGAGCAGCCTCCTTCAGCAGCTCTACTATCTCATATCTCATCTAAAATCCTCCAAGATCGGGTATCTTCACTGTGAATGCTCTGCCTCCCCGATTGCGGGTGAAGACTGCTATACCGCTTGCATTATCCTCTATCCCTCTTGCTTTTCCCTCGTCGCATAGCCTCCTGAAAAACAGGTAAAGCAGGGTATCATTGATATCTTCGTGCTCTTCATTCAGCTCCTCAAATAGATTGGCAAAATAAATGTCTGGTGAATTGCTGTAAAGCACAGGAGTATCCAACCACTTTCCCGGCACACTGACCTGTTCAGAAAGAATGGTGCTGCTAATCAGCACCTCAGGAAGCTTGTAGTAACCAAATGTGTAGCTTTCCATAGGAATAATCGAGCGCCGGTACAGCTCCATCACCTCCGGATATGCCAGTCCCGCTTTGTATAGGAGGCTGTCGGCTACATGGCAGTACTTTTTTTGCACCTCAATCCTGAGACATTTGAAGCCGGGCTTAATATCCATGTCCTGTCCATCTCTCGGGTTTAACAGTGCGGTAATGCATCTTCTAATATTACCCTCTATCTCAACCTCGCGACTATACCATTCGGAAAGCTTTATACCACATTCAACAGCATCTGCCATTCTTTCCTCAGGCAGATAGAAATAAACCTCTGACATCACCTTCACCCCCTATCTTTTCAGCTAACACGATTAATTATATTTTTCTGAGGAACTCCGCCAAATCTTCGCTCTGCACCGGCCTAATATTGGTGTGAATACCGCGTTGTGTCATTGCTATGGCCACATATTGGGCAATCTCTGCTTCATCAATCCTTGGCGCCTCCCCAGTCAGATAAGCTATCGCCTCAGCAAAGGCATCAATGCTTTCAAAGCCTGTTAACTTCAGAATATTCTCTACCTTGTCCTTAGCGGCTTCATAGTTAAATCTGAGAAATTCAGCCATTAGATATCCATTAGCCTTTCCGTGGGGAATGTCCTTGAAATAAGTATAGTTGTAAGCTGTTGGATGAATAAGGTTTGTTCCTGTTTGGGAAATGACCATGCCACCAAGCAAAGATGCATACAGCATATTCTCCCTGTCCTCAAGCGTAAATACGCCGATTTTAAGTGAATCCAGACAGCATCCAAACAGCCTGATGCCTTCTGCTGCAAGTATATCACTGACGGGGGTACTTCTTGTGCTTATATAGCCCTCCATGTTGTGGGAAAATGCATCCAACGCCGTATTTATTGTAACATTGACAGGCTGACTTTGTGTGTAATGTGGATCCAAAAAAGCGATCACGGGAAATGTATCCTTATTCCCAAAGCTCTTCTTCGTTTGCAAATCGCTTCTTGTCAAAACAGAGTAGGGAGTAACCTCACTTCCTGTTCCCGCCGTTGTAGGTATAGCTATGATGGGCAAAGGTTTATTTGGAAAGCTGTTGGTGAAGAGCTGTTCGGGCTCCATATCATTTGCAGAAAGAACCGCAATCGCCTTGGCTGCATCCAGGGGAGAACCACCACCTATGCCGATAATGAAGTCCGCACCGGCCTGCTTAGCCTCTCCTGCACCTATCTTAACCGTATCAGTGGACGGATTATTCTCAACCCTATCAAAGATAGTATATCCAACATTAAATCGTTCCAGGGCACTGCAAGCATCACAAAGCGCACCACTAATCTTTGCGGATTGCCCTCCTGTAACGATCAAAGCCTTAGATCCCAAACCGGCAAGCTCTTCAACATTCTTCCCGATACACCCCCGGCCGAAATATACCCTAGTCGGCATGTGAAATTTGAACTCCATTTTGGACCACATCTCCTCTCTTACCCTATTATAATACAATAAGCAGAATGGTGAAAGTCGTTGTATTTTGCAAGGTCAGTATAAATCGTCTATTGAATATATCAAAATAATTACTTATAATGATAATGTACTAATTTTTTACGTATAGTATATTAGGTCAATAAAATTAGAAATGGGAGGTATTGCGAAATGGCATTCTTTGAGAATTTGGGCAGAAAAGTCGGCGAAGCTACACAGGCCGTAGCTAAAAAATCAAGTGAAATTGTGGAGACTACCAAGCTCAACTCCAATATCAACTCGGAAGAAGATAAAATTCAAAAGCTGTATATACAGATTGGCAAAGCTGTTTATGCACATTTCACTCAGACAGGAGCCGCTGAGGATTATATAAAGGAAGCCTGCGAAGCAATCACTGGGCACGAACAGAATATTGCAGTCCTAAGAGAGAAGATTGCTGAGGTCAAGGGAACTAAAAATTGTGTAAACTGCGGAGTCGAGATGGAAAGAACCCAGATTTTCTGCTCCAAATGCGGCACTAAGAATGAATTGTCTCAAGCAGCAGCCCCGGTAGAGGAAGCACAGCAGGCATCCGAATTTCCCTGCCCCTCATGCGGAACACAGTTACCGGAAGGTTCGGCCTTCTGTACAAACTGCGGAACAAAGATCTAAGTCACATTTTTCGCACGATTTTCAAAGGAAGCTTCCTAAAGGAAGCTTCCTTTTTATCCAAAGCTTATGCACTATCCAACCGCTGTCTCCTGCAATTTCGCCGCTGACTTCTTATTGCCTGCTGATATTTTGCTTCTATCTCTTTGGGCAAGCATTGTCTTGCATTTCACAATAATCTCCAGGGCCTGCTCCGGCTCCTCGCAAAAAAGAACGACAAGCTCCCCGGGCCCTGCTTCCATAATGGCTGTTTCAATCGCTTTTGACTCTGAATAGATCACTGAAATATTGTCAACCGATACACCTTCCTCTACAGCAGCGTTAAAGAGGAGGCCGGCAACATCTCCGGCATTTCTGCCTCGCAGGTCCTTGTCCTCCTTAATATAAATTTTGGAGAAGCATTGCCCACATATTCTACCTACCTCATGTATGCTTTCATCTCTCCTGTCACCGGGCATCCCGATTACACCGGTATATCCGGCGGCATCGAAGCCGCGGATGGTGTCGGCAACTGCGCTATAAGCCGCTATATTATGCCCATAGTCAAGCATGACTGAGAACTGTCCCATATCATGAACGTTCAGCCTGCCCAGGTTACTTGCTGCATCAGGCTTGAAGCTCATAATGCCTGCTCTGATAGTATCAACAGATATTTTAAGAGCAAGAAGCGAAGAAACTACAGCCAGTGTGTTTTCAACATTACAAGCCGCCATACCATTGAATGTTATAGGTATTTCCTCAATAGGAGCAATAAGTGTCTCGGTGTTATTCAAGAGGGTATAGATAGACCCGTCACGAACATAAACGACGCGATTTCCCTCATTGATTTCCTTTTGTAGAAGCAGGTTGCCAAATCTACTAGAGAAGAGTAGGGAATTACAGCATACCCTGTTAAGCAGCCAGGGTGTCATTTTGTCATCAGCGTTAAGAACGGCGGTCCCCCCCGGCTTGATTGCTTCAATCACCAGAGATTTTACCTTTGCAAGCTCCTGCATCGTATTAATTCCATCAATTCCCAAATGATCATCGCCAATATTGATAAGCACACCCACATCTGCCAGGTCATAGCCCAACCCATGCCTTATAAGTCCGCCCCTTGCTGTTTCAAGTACAGCTACTTCTACTCTGGTATCCCTCAGTATCCTTCTGGCACTCACAGGGCCTGTGTTGTCGCCCTTCAAGGTACACTCGCTTCCCACATATATCCCGCCCGTTGAGGCCATGCCTGTAACAGTACCGTCTAGACCCAGTGTGTGGGCAATCATTCTCGTTACGGTAGTTTTCCCGTTTGTGCCGGTAATTGATATGATTGGTACGCCGGACGGCTTACCTGCCGGAAACATCAGATCCAGTATATCTGCCGCGACATTCCTCGTCTTACCCTCCGTAGGATATATGTGCATGCGAAGACCAGGCGCCGCGTTCACTTCAATTACAGCTCCATTATCGTAGGTCAAGGGCTTGGATATGTCTTTGCAGGTAATATCGATTCCTGCCACATCAAGCCCCATCAGAGCTGCTGCATCGGCTGCCAATTGCATATTATAAGGATGCACCTGCTCAGTACAGTCGCTTGCTGTACCTCCAGTACTCAAATTCCCATTATTGCGAAGCTTCACAATCTCGCCCTGCCTGGGAATGCTATTTTCATCATATCCCTCTTTCGCCAGCACCTGCCTCGACATATCATCCATCTTTATGGTCGTCAATGGTTTCTCATGGTCAGCTCCCCTTAAGGGGTCTTTATTCTCAGAGTCAATTAACTGCCTTATTGACATAGTACCGTTTCCGACTACAAATGGAGGCCTTCTTTCTGCTGCCGCCACCATTTTGCCTCCTACCACAAGCAATCTGTAGTCCTTGCCCGGGATATGCTTTTCCACGATCATGGCATGACTGTATTTTGCAGCCGTGTGGTAGGCCTCCTCCAGCTCCCTATCATTGGCTATATTAGTAGATACACCCTTTCCCTGGTTTGCATCAAAGGGCTTGACGGCGACCGGGTAGCCTATATACGTAGCAATAGTTCTGGCTGATTTGATTGTGTATGCAACATCGCCTTTGGGAACCATGATGCCGGCCTCATATAGTATCTGCTTTGTTAAGTGTTTGTTTCCTGCTATATCGACCGCAACACATGAAGCCTCATCTGTCAGCGAGGCTTCGATTAGGCGGGTGTACTTACCATTTCCAAGCTGTAATATGCCGGAATCCTCCAGACAGGTCACAGGAATCTTCCTTTTACATGCTTCCATAAAGATAGCATTGGTACTTGTCCCAAGCTCCGACTGCGCAGCTACCCTTTCCAAATAGGTCAAAATACTATCAATTTGCGGAGGTTTACCTGCTATTAATGTGTTTACCAGCTCCACCGCCGCCAGGAGACACTCAATTGCCAGCTTTTCATTTTTATACTCAAACACAATACAATAGACTGAAGGCCTCTGTGTTCCTCTGCTTTGCCCATAATGAACGTCGCAGCCCATTAGGGTCTGTAATTCCAGTACCACATGCTCTGTCACGTGGGCTAGGTATGTTCCCTCCCTGAGCCTCTCCAAAAACCCTCCCTCATATCCCAATGAGCAATGGTGTTTGCCAAGACCGGGCAGTATCTGTAGTAGCCCTTCGTTAAATCGATTAATTTGGTTGCTAGGTGTGTCAAACAGATTTTCAAGATCTATGCTAGCCTTTATTACAGGCTTATGACTATAAATGTTTCTGCCCTTATACGGCTGTATACATAAAATATCCACTCTTTTCCTCCGACTCTTTTTGTGACCACCAATAAAATATCACAAGGCTTGATGCAATCTTAGAACCTCTCCGTTAACCGGATCGTATCCATAACCGGATGGCAAGACGTGCAAGACCACATTCGATATTGCAAGGTTCTCATCCGGCATTAGCTCTGACACATTTGAGCTCTTAATATACCTCCCGTCTACTACTGTAACGGAATTACTGCCCAACACCTCAAAATGGTCATCGGGAAATACTCGTACTGCAGTGTCCTCATCTATACCGATTCCCAGAATAGACGGGTTTTCCGCTACTCCACATAATAGTCTTCCTATGCGCCCTCTTTGATGAAAGTGCTGGTCAACCAGTGCTTTTTCAAGCAAACCCAAACCGGGAGCCATTTTCAATGTGCATTTTCTTGCTGCGTCATTATCATTTCCATCTACTATCATCGTTCTGCTCATAGCAGACGCACCGGCGCTAGTACCCGCAATAACTGCTCCTGTCTTATAGGCGCTGTGCAATGCCATATACACTCTAGTGCCGCCTAGTATACTGGTAATCCTGAGCTGATCTCCGCCGGTGAAAAAAATACCGGCTGCCTCAGCTGTTAGCTTCGCATTAGCTTCCATATCCGCATCATCGCGAGAATTAATATTCAAAATTGCTGTTTGCGCGGCTCCAAGCCTCATAAATAGCGATTTGTACTGATTGCCTGCCTCAATAGGCATTTCAGTGGCCGTGGTAACGATGGCGATTCTTTCGCCCACAGCAAGAGATAGCTCCACAAATGTTTTTAAGATAGAGCACTCCCCTGTCTTATCTTCAGCACCGCCAATAATAATTAAGTCTCCCATATTCATTTTGCCCTGTTACTTGCTCTTTCATATTTTTTTCTCATCTGCTCACCTCATGGCATTTAGTTTAAATTACTATCGTAGTTATATGCATGCCAATGTGTGCCAGTGATTTAAGGATGCATAATACCTATGACACACTGGACTAGTAATGTTATTATGTAAATATATATTTATGTATTATTATAACATTATTGTTATATATTAATTTGTGCAATATGCGAATTTCTGATAAACTTATGTGTATTATGTAAAGTAAAATATTACAAAGGGAGATTAAAAATGTTGGAGACTTACACTAGTTTAACAGCAAAGCAGAAAAAGGTTTACTCAGTCATCGAAACTTACATCAACGAAAACGGAATTCCTCCTACAGTTCGCGAAATTGGTGAGTTAGTTGGCGAAAAGACCCCCGGCGCAGTTCAGGGAATTCTTAACAGGCTGGAGCAGAAGGGCGCCATAAAAAGACAGCTTGGGGCTGCCAGATCGATTCAGCTTATTTCATCAGACGATCAAATGTATGCAAAACCCGTATTTGTCCCTGAAATCAAGAAAATAAGTAAGAGAAATGTGGATGACCTATTTAATATTTATAATATTGAAAAATATCATCCCTTATCTCCCGATATTTTGTCGGATAATGACAGCCATTTCCTATTCGATTGCCCAAGTGATGGGCTTGAAGAAAGCGGCTTTGGTCATGACGACATGATCTTGGTCAATACTAAGGCCGAGCTAAAGTCCGGCGATATCGTATTGGTCTTTTTTGAAACTCATTCATTATTAAGGTATTATTATCCTGAAAATGACGGAACCCTTACCCTGAAGGCTGATTCAAGCATTTTCGATAAGGAAAGCTTTAAACCTGATGAGGTTCAGATAGTAGGCAAGGTAGTAGGAAGATATACAAGGGTCTAGGCTCTGTTTAAGACCAAATATGCTAGACAGACTACCAAAAAATTAGAGCTTCCAAAACCAGTAGATTGGTATTGGAAGCTCCTTTTCTTTGCCTAAATAGTTTTTCCTGTCATACCGGACACCTGCTTGTTCAGGCAAGCAGCCGAATATCAATGGATTTTACTCCTTCACAGTAGCATACATGAAGTACTTGTAGCCCAGAGGTGATGACCAGAAGCCTTCAACCTTCTGATTGAGCAGGAACAGGTCGACATAATAGTAAATCGGGCACAGCATGCTTTCATCAAATATAATGTCTTCTGCCTCATGCATCATCTTGAAGCGCTCTTCCGGATTCGTTGAAGATTTAACCTTTGAGATAAGCTCATCGTACTGGGCATTGCTCCACTGAGCGTCATTGTTGCCGCCGTCGGTAATCCACATGTCCAGCATGGATATTGGATCGTTGTAGTCACTGAGCCAGCCGTTACGCGCGATATAGTATTCGCCGTTCTTACGGGTATTCAAGAAGGTACCCCATTCCTGTGATACCAGGTTAACATTTACACCTATCTTCTTCCACATATCCTGTAAAGCTTCACCAATTGCCTGATGGCCTGTGCCTTCATTGTAGAGATACTCTATGTTCGGTAGGCCTTTTCCATCAGGATATCCCGCATCAGCAAGCAACTTCTTTGCTTCGGCAAGGTTTGCTTCGTATGCGGCACCAGACGGGTCGTAATAGTTGCCTCCCACTTCTCTGAATTCCTTGCTGGGGTCTGCATCGGATAGTCCTGTAGCAACGAATGCTCCTGCAGGCTCCTGACCGGTTTTACCGATTTCTCTGCAGATAAATTCACGATCTACTGCAAGGGTTAAAGCCTTACGCACACGTGCATCATCAAGCGGAGCTTTTTGCACGTTGAAGGATATATAGTATGTGCCGAGCTGACCTTCCAGATTAAATTCCGGCTTGTCTCTCCATGCGTCAATCTCATCCTGAGGCATTGAATCGGCAAACATGATTTCTTCATTCTGGAATGCATTCAGAATTGAAGTGTCCTCTTCCATAAGTACGAATTTAATTTTGTTCGCTCCCAGGTTCTTATAATCCCAGTAATTCTTATTCCTCTCATATATCATGTGGGAACCGGGAACCCATTCTGTCATCTTATATGGGCCATTGCCAATATAAGTCTCGGGAGCTACTGCCCATCCTTCGCCGTTGGCATCTATCATGTCCTGACGGACAGGCGAGAAGGTAGGGAATGCTGTGAGCTCAAGGAAATAGGGTATTGCATTCTTCAATGTAACTACAAGAGTCTTGTCGTCCGGTGCAGTTACATTCAAGCTGCCTTCATCATATCCATCGATTACCTCGTACATGTATTCATAGTCAGCAGCAGTTTCAGGTGATATTGCACGATTCCATGAATAAACGAAGTCGTTGGCCGTCAAAGCCTTTCCATCGCTCCATTTTAGGTTGTCACGAAGATGGAATGTGTATACTGTACCATCATCACTGATCTCATATTCCTTTGCCTGACCCGGAACCGGTACACCGTCCTTGTCGAGGGTCATAAGACCTTCAAAGCCATGAATTATCAATGTTGCGCCGTCAACCGATGAGTTGAGTGCCGGATCAATCGTATCCGGATTGGGTCCTACACATACGGTCAGCATATCAGTCTTTGCTGCACCACCACATGCAGACAGAATCATGCTGACTGCTAACAGTAATGAGACCAAAAGTGCCACTTTTCTTTTCATAAATTCTATCCTCCTTAAATAATCAGTACATAAGTACTGTACTTTATTATAATGCTTCCCTTTGCCAGATTTTAATACATGAGTTTCTAATGCACAAAATCTTCCAATGGTAGCATCTAATACAGGATCATACAGCTTGAATTAGCTAAACTAGTTTACCTTGTCAATGTGATGACATGCAACATGATGTCCCGGTGAAACCTCTCTAAACTCAGGTTCCTGTTGTGCGCAAAGCTCAGTAGCGTAGCTGCAGCGTGTCCTAAAACGACACCCCGAAGGCGGATTCAAGGGACTTGGTACATCACCCTCCAAAACAATACGCTTTTTCTCTCGGCTCGCAACCGGATCAGCGATAGGAATAGCTGAAATCAAAGACTTTGTGTAGGGGTGCAAATTGTGGAATGTTAACTCGTAGCTTTCAGCCAATTCTACCAGTTTACCCAGGTACATGACACCAATCCTATTACTAATATGCTTTACAACATTCAGGTCATGAGCAATAAAGAGGTAGGTAAGCCCAAGCTCCTGTTGCAAGTTTTCAAACATATTTACCACCTGTGCCTGAATTGAAACATCCAGCGCTGAAATAGGTTCATCGCATACAATAAACTCCGGGTCGACAGCCAAAGCACGGGCAATGCCTATACGCTGACGCTGTCCGCCGGAAAACTCATGGGGATAACGATTGGCATGTTCACTGTTCAAGCCAACCCGTTCCAGCATTCTATATATTCTTTCCTTACGATCTTTCTTATCAGCCGCCAGCTTATGAATGTCGATAGCCTCTCCAACTATATCTCCAACTGTCATACGCGGATCCAGGCTGGCATAGGGATCCTGAAAAACAATCTGCATCTTTCGGCGATAGGGCATCATATCTACATGGGTAATGTCAACGCCATCATAGAATATCTTTCCACTGGTGGGCTCGTAAAGCCTTAGCAGCGTTCGACCTGTTGTCGTCTTACCGCAGCCGCTCTCACCGACAAGACCTAATGTTTCGCCCTTGTCTATATAAAAACTTACGTCATCGACTGCCTTTACATACAAGGGACTAATAAAGCTTCCGCCTGCTCGGAAATATTGTTTCAGATTTTTTACTTCTATCAGTCTACTCATTAGTTTCCCCTCCCTGCTCAAAAGCTTCCTTTTGAATGAGCCAGCAAGCGCTGTAGTGGCCTTCAGCAACATCTACATATTCAGGCATTTTGCTTATGCAGATCTTCATACAGCTTTCACAGCGCGGAGCAAATGGGCATCCGGCAGGAGGATTCAGCATATCAACCGGCGTACCTTCTATGGGTATGAGCTTTTTATGCTCTTTATCATTCAGCTTTGGTATGCTTCGCAGCAAGCCCTTTGTATATTCATGCCTGGGGTTGTAAAATATATCCTCGGTGGTGCCATATTCCACAACCTTTCCTCCATACATAACTGCAATCTTTTTGCACATGTTGGCAACTATTCCAAGATCATGAGTAATCATAATGATAGACATACCCAGTTTATTCTTCAACTCTATCATCAATTCCAATATCTGCGCCTGGATAGTAACATCCAGTGCGGTTGTTGGTTCATCGGCAATGAGCAGCTTGGGTTCACAGGCAAGAGCTATTGCTATCATGACTCTTTGTCGCATTCCTCCTGACAATTCATGGGGGTACTGCTTGAGTCGTTTTATCGGCTCGTTAATTCCAACAAGCTCCATGAGCTCAATTGCACGCTCATTTGCCTGAGCCTTGTTCTTGTCTGTATGCAGCATGATAACCTCTCTAATCTGGTTTCCAATGGTATACACAGGATTAAGACTAGTCATAGGATCCTGAAAAATAATACTTACCTCATTACCTCTCATCATGCGCATATCTGCTTCTGTCATTTCCGTTATATTGTGACTATTAAAATCAATAGTCCCGCCAATGATTCTTCCCGGATGTACTGTCAGACCCATGATTGAATAAGCCGTAACACTCTTCCCGCTGCCACTTTCCCCAACGATGCCAAGAACATCGCCCTCTTCAAGCTTCAGGGAAACATCATTGAGCGCCTTCACCTCGCCCGCCGGCGTAAAGAAGGACAAACGTAAGTTCCTAATATCTAATAATAATTCACTCATAGTTTAAACCTCAGTTCTTCAGTTTAGGATCAAAGGCATCCCGCAGTCCATCTCCGATAAGGTTGAAGGACAAAATAATCAAGCTTATCATGATAGCAGGTGCCAACAATCTATAAGGATAAGAAACAATACCATCTATTGCAGTGGATGCCATGGAGCCAAGACTCGGCATGGGGGCCGCTACACCAATTCCTATGAAGCTAAGAAAGCTCTCTGTAAATATGGATGAGGGAATCTGCAGCGTTGTGGTAACAATCAGAGTACCCATACAATTTGTAAGCAGATGCTTTCTTATAATCCTGCCATGACTTGCACCAAGTGCTCTTGCAGCCGTTACAAACTCCTGCTCCTTCAATGAAAGAATCTGGCTGCGTACTATCCTCGCCATCCCGACCCAGTACAGCAGAGCAAATACTATGAATATACAAATTAAGCCCACACCAACAGTGTTAATCCATTCGAAGGCCGGCGATGAATATGCGAGCTCCTGTAAAGGGTATTTCAGAGTAACCATCAATAATATAATAATCAATATGTCAGGCACCGTATATATGATGTCAACCAGCCTCATCATAATCAGATCCACCTTACCGCCAAAATAGCCTGCAATAGCGCCGTATGTGGAGCCAATCAGTAACACCAGTATACTGGCTACAATACCGACCAAAAGCGATACACGGCTTCCCATCATCAGACGTATCATCGTATCTCGGCCCAGGGAATCAGTACCCAGGATATGCGGAAATACGCTCTCACCATTCTCCTTTAATTCAAGCTCTTGCTGTGAATACTGCATCGGCGCCAGATTCTCGCTGCCTCTGATCTGTTGCTCATAGCTGTAGGGGTAGAAGTATGGTACAACAAATGCAAATATCATAATCAATATGATTGCCACGAGGCTTATCATAGCAATTGTATTCCTGCTAAACCTGCGCAGCCCATCTTTCCAGAAGCTTACGCTTTTGCGCATTACCACAAGGCTCTGCTTCTCCTCCTGTTCTGCAGGCAGAAAATCCGAAACATCTAATTGAAAACTCAATGGTTTTTTCTTATCAGTCATTTAACGCCATCGCTCCCTATTTTAGTTTAATCCGTGGGTCAACAATCTTATAGGCTATGTCAACTACCAGGTTCATAGTAATAAGCAAAAATGCCAGGAATATTGTAGTTCCCATAATAAGCGTATAGTCCCTGTTTATGATTGAGCTGATAAAATCACTTCCCAATCCAGGGATGGTAAATATTTTTTCAACAACGAAGCTGCCGGTCAAGGTATAGGCAATCAGCGGCCCCAAATAAGTTATTATCGGTAAAATGGCGTTTCGCAAAGCATGCTTGAACAGTATTGCAAACTGAGACAAGCCCTTTGCCTTAGCCGTACGCATATAGTCCTGTCCAAGAACCTCCAGCATGCTTGAACGCATAAGCCTTGCAATGTATGATGTCGGGTATAGTGCGAGCGCCGCAACAGGCATAATATAATGAAGCGGCGAGGACAGGCCATAGGTCGGCAACCATCCCAGCATAATACTGAATACAAGCATCAGAACAGTGGATACCACAAAGCTGGGGACCGCAATGCCACTGGTGGTAAAGACAATTATGACATTGTCTATCCATTTTCCCCTATTCAATGCTGCGACACTCCCAAGGGGCACTCCTATTAACGCGGCTATAAGTATAGACAATCCGCCAACGCGAGCAGATACCTTAAAGCCTGTTGTAATGATCTGCTTTACCATACGGCCTCTCTGCTTCAAAGAAGGTCCGAAATCACCCTGAATTGCTTTCTGCATATAGTTTTTATACTGGACTATTAATGGCTGGTCCAGTCCATACTTTTCATTCAGAGCCTTTAATGTAGCCTCGGATGGAGTTTTTTCCGAAAGGAAAGGACCGCCCGGAACCAAATTCATAAGTGCAAAGGTAATCGTTGCTACTAGCCACAAGGTAACGGCTGCGAGCAAAACCCTTTTTATAACGTATTTCCCCATTAAGACACCCCTTCTATATCTATGAAAAACATAACAGCATAATCATAGCCTATCATATATAAAACACTTCTAGCCCTAAGATTAGTTTACATAATACAATAGTACGCCTAACTAATCAAGCAGAAATAAGCTGATTTCCCTGTGTATAATTTCTCAGCCTTTCACTAGTTTTCTGGTCTTTCCAACCTTAACACATAAAAATCGCAATATATACCAAAAAAGGCTTGTGAAGTAATCACCAACCTAGACAACATTTATATACTATCAATATTCAATTGCTTTTTCAATGGGTTACATAAAATGTATAATTATTCATACTGTGAATTCTATGCCGCGTTTGAGGCTGTCTACGCTAGACAGCCTTGATTTCAGATGCGATAAGCTTGCCCATTTCCTTCGTTCCAACTGTTTTGAAGCCTTCGGATGAAATATCTTTAGTCCTGTATCCCTTGGCCAGTACCTTCTTCACAGCAGACTCCACAAGCTCGGCTGCTGCATTCTGATTAAAAGAATAGCGAAGCATCATGGCAGCGGAAAGGATTGTGGCAATCGGATTTGCAATATCCTGACCGGCTATGTCCGGCGCAGACCCATGTATAGGCTCATATAGACCTAAAGTGCCGCCACCCACACTTGCCGAGGGAAGCATGCCAATAGAACCGGTAATCATTGACGCCTCATCTGAGAGAATGTCTCCGAACAGGTTTGAGGTGACAATAACATCAAACTGATGTGGGTCTCTTATGAGCTGCATTGATGCATTATCTACATAAAGATGCTTGAGCCTGATCTCAGGATATTCCTTTGAAACCCTGATAACAACCTCTCTCCAAAGCTTTGAGCTTTCAAGTACATTAGCCTTGTCAACAGAGGTGACAATTCCTCGACGGCCATACGCCGCCTTGAATGCCAGCCTTGCAATGCGTTCGATTTCCGCCACGCTATATTTCTCTGTGTCGTAGGCCTCCTCTGTATTTGTTCCCCTGTTCAGGCGTCCCCTGTCGCCAAAGTAGATGCCTCCTGTCAGCTCCCTGACCACCAGTATATCAATATTGTCTTTTATAACACTATTCTTGAGAGGTGATGCCTCTTTTAGCTCATCATAGATAATTGCCGGCCGCAGGTTTGCATAAAGGCCAAGCCCCGACCTGATTCCAAGCAATCCGGCCTCCGGCGTCTTGTCTCCCGGAAGCCCCTCCCATTTTGGACCGCCGACCGCCCCAAGCAGTACCGCATCACTCTTTTTACAGGTTTCCAGTGTTGACAGGGGCAGGGGTTCGCCATAAGCGTCTATAGCACATCCACCCATCATCTCCTCGCGGAAATTGAATGTAATGCCCTGCCTTGCTCCTAAGGTGTTCAGTACTAAAACAGCCTGATCAATCACCTCAGGCCCGATTCCATCGCCTCTTAAAACAGTTATATTATATTCCACTAAATATTCCTCCCCAATCTACGCAATTCTCAAAGCTACATGATTGCGTGGTCTACGTACATCCACCTTACTTTTGCTTGATATAGCCAATAAGCCCATCTGCAGCAATAATTTTCTGCATAAACTCCGGAAATGGAGCTCCCTTGTAGAAAACCTTCTTTGTCTGGTTATGGATCAGCCCGCTATCGAAATCAATTTCCAGCATATCTCCCTCAGATATATCTGCTGCAGCTTCCGGACTTTCAATAATGGCCAAGCCGATATTGATGGAATTACGGTAGAAAATCCGCGCAAAGGTCTCTGCAATAACACAGGAAATCCCTGAGGCCTTAATCGCTATTGGTGCATGCTCCCTCGAGGAACCACAGCCGAAATTGCTGCCCGCCACCATGATGTCGCCCTTTTCTACCCTTTCGACAAAGGTTTTGTCCAGATCCTCCATGCAATGAGATGCCAGCTCTGCCGGGTCTGCCGTATTCAAATACCTTGCGGGTATAATTACATCCGTATCCACATTGTTCCCATATTTAATAACCTTACCCTGAATCTTCATATCCAACCTCCTATCGCTTCTGTTTACCGTGCATTTTGGTTACAGCTCATCCGGTGATGCAATCCTGCCGGCTACAGCCGATGCCGCAGCAATTGCGGGGCTGGCCAAATACACTTCACTCTCGGGATGCCCCATCCTTCCGATAAAGTTCCTGTTTGTGGTAGCCACTGCCCTTTCTCCCTTTGCAAGAATTCCCATATGCCCTCCAAGGCATGGTCCACAGGTAGGCGTGCTAACAGCCGCCCCGGCATCGACAAATATATTAAAAAGGCCTTCCTCCATAGATTGCTTCCATATTTTCTGCGTAGCGGGAATGATAATGCAACGCACATCAGGGTGTACCTTATGACCCTTGAGTACGGCAGCTGCTATGCGCATGTCCTCAATCCTTCCGTTTGTGCATGAACCGATAACGACCTGATCGATTTTTACATCTCCAACCTTGTCAATGGTTCTTGCCTGATCCGGCAGGGGCGGAAATGCCACTGTTGGCTTAATATCGCTAAGCTCTATGGTGTATTTTTCGCTATAGACTGCATCCTCATCGGCTGCAAATACCTTGTAAGGTCTGTTAGAATGCTCCTTCACATAGGCAATCGTCTTGTCATCTACAGCAAAGATACCGTTTTTTGCGCCCGCCTCAACTGCCATGTTTGCCATCGAAAAACGATCATCCATTGATAAGCTGCTCAGACCATCCCCCACAAATTCCATTGATTTGTATAGGGCACCGTCCACGCCAATCATCCCAATGATATGCAGAATGATGTCCTTTCCGCTGACCCACTTACCCGGTTTACCCTTAAGCTCAAACTGAATGGCTTCAGGTACCTTGAACCAGGCCTCGCCGGTAGCCATTCCAGCCGCCATGTCCGTACTGCCCACTCCTGTGGAAAATGCTCCGAGAGCGCCATAGGTACAGGTGTGGGAATCAGCCCCTATTATAACATCTCCGGGAACAACGAGCCCCTTTTCCGGAAGCAGGGCGTGCTCTACGCCCATCTGTCCCACCTCAAAAAAGTTGACTATGCCCTTCTCTTTTGCAAATTCCCTGATATACTTCACCTGTTCCGCGGACTTTATGTCCTTGTTAGGTGTAAAATGATCAGGTACAATCGCGATTTTATTTTTATCAAATACATTATCTATGCCAATTTTACGAAATTCCTTTACAGCAACAGGCGTCGTAATATCATTGCCAAGAACCATATCCAGTCGGGACATGATAAGCTGTCCGACTTCAACACTGTCCAGGCCAGCATGAGATGCAAGAATCTTCTGAGTCATCGTTAATCCCTTGCGCCTAATATCACTCATAATGATATCCCTCCATATCATAAAACTCAATTATTGAAATTATACCCTCCGACTGAGCGGGTTTCTTCCTGTAAATTACCGTCATAAAAGATTAAACTTCATGATTATTACGCTCATTTACATAGCTCACATGTCATGTTTTCGCGTATTGAGCTGCATTTTTCTATATTGAAGAGGTGTATACTGAGTATATTTTTTAAACATCTCGTTGAAGCGTTGCTGATTGGAGAAGCCAACACTTAAGGCAATATCGCTAATTTTCAGTCCGGTGTCCTCCAGCAGCTCTCTTGCTCTGCTGATACGCACCTTGATAAGGTAGTTTATCGGACTCATGCCTGTCTCTTCCTTGAACGCCCTTGTAAAATAGCTGGGACTTAAGAACACGTACTTGGCAATGTCTCCGAGTGAAATGTTGCGTTCGAAATTGGTATGGATATAGTTCACTGAGATTTCAATCAGCTCCTTGAGCTTTGGACTCTTGGACTTGATGCTGTTCTCCCATTCCATCTTGAGCGCTCGCGAAAGCAAGACGAACAGCTCCAGTATTAGAAGATAATTAAGGAATTCGCTGCCCGGCTCGCTGCTTTCTCGCTCTTTGATAATCCTGTTCATTAGGACAACGATTTCGTTTTTCTGGCTTACCTTCATTTTGATATATGGACCAGTTTCCTCGTTGCTGACAAAGTTAAGAAAATCCTCCAGAGGTATTTGTGAGTATTCACCATTTATCCTGTCCTCAAATGTGAAGTTCAGGACAATAAACTCACAGCCGCTTTCCGACTTCACAATAAACTTGTGATACTGTAAAGGCTTTATGATAACAATATCATTCGGCCCAAGCGTAACAGGCTTTCCCGCTATTTCAAAAACAGCGAAGCCCTTTTTCATGTAGACCATCTCATAGTTCTCGTGGATGTTTGGCTCCATGGACCATGAGATGTCCTGTATTCTCTCCAGCGTTTTCACAATAACAGGCAAAAAATCGGAAGAATTCAACAAACCTTCCCAGGCCTTAGGCAGAAGTTTGTCCATACTTTCACCCTTCTCTCAGGATAACCTATATCATGAATTCTTGAATTCATAACATCGTGCACATGTGCGTTTCATAAGTGGATTTACACAACTCATAAACCTATACTAGACGAAAACTTCGCACATGCGGCTAATTCCGCCGGGGCGTATAATAGCCTTACATCATAAGGCTATTATAACCCAAAAGCTGGTACCTGTCACGCAAATCATGGCTCGTGACTAGCGTCACCTTACTTTAGGTTGCCACATGTTCAGCCAAAAACCATAGGCCGGTGCACACTTTTACAACCTTTGTGGATGTCGAATGATACGCGCCCTCTTTAGGCGAGTAAGCCAATCTGTAGCTGTACACGAGCTTCAATTCCCATAATTATG
>JAAYBT010000016.1 GCA_012730015.1 Clostridiaceae bacterium | reverse complement strand
GTCGTGCTTTTCCTGCTTGCCGGCAGGAATTATGAGGATGTTCTGGGGCAATTGGATAGGAAGCAATATCCCTGCAGAGATGTTCTTTCCATAGGGTTGTTCTTAGTTGATGTCTTCAAATACAGCTTTAATAGCGGCTATGACCGCAGGATTTTTACTGCCCTGGCCGAGCTGCATGGGAGTAAGCGGGCAAGAATGATGCTGAAGGTCCATTTCGGGAACAAGATATCCCTTATGCTTTTATCCGAGTTGTTTGTGATGTTCATCGGCCTGTTCAGTACACCTGATACAGGATATATTGTGTTTGGATTATCCTTGCCCATTGGAATAGCTGTATTCACCGATAGAGATTTATTTGAGCGAATTAAGAAAAGAAGGTTGGCAATACAGCTGGAGTTCCCTGATTTCGTCAACAAGCTGACACTGCTAATTAATGCAGGTATGACCGTATCAAAAGCGTGGGAGAAAACAGCATATGACCAAAACCGTCAGACCCCTCTATATTATGAGCTGAGGTCGACTATTCAGGATGTTAGATCCGGCATTCCCGAGCATAGGGCATATGAGGAATTTGCCAAGAGGTGTCGAGTGCCTGTCATAACCCGCTTTGTTTCTGTTATCCTGCAAAACCTTCGGAAAGGAAATGCGCAGCTGGTACCAATTTTGAGGGTATATGCGAATGAATGCTGGGAGCTTAGGAAAAGCACTGCAAAACGGCTTGGAGAGGAGGCTTCGACCAAATTGCTACTGCCGATGATGCTTATGTTTATAGCAGTTTTATTGATAGTTGGCATGCCTGCTGTTTTATCACTTAGGAATATTTGAAGATGGGGGGTGAGCGAAGTGAAATACTTGTTTAAGAGATTTCTAAAAGAGGATGATGGGCTTGGCACAGTGGAAATAGTTATTATTGTTGCTGTTCTTGTGGGTATTGCTCTGATTTTCAGGGATGCCATCATTACATTTGTCACAGATATTATGAAGAGTGTGTTTGACAATGACACCATTATAAAGGATGTGAATAGCGGCAATATAAGAATTGATAACCAAATAAATTAATGGCTGCAGTGTAAGCTGGGTGATAAAACACAGAGCAGATGCTATATTAGCTGGAAAGGAGGTCGGGGTATGGGAAATGTGCAGGTGCAGTATAATGGACTTTTGCTTTCCTACGAGACCGAAGCAGCGGCTAGTTTTCTTGTCGTTCAGTGGGATGGAAAGGTGACTGATTATCAGCTGCGAATGCTAGAGCGTAATTCCATAAAACATATTATTCCGCCGGAAATTGTGAGAAAAGAAGATGTGGCTAGCTTTTACTACAATATTACTTCAAAGATCTCTTTATCATTTTATCTTAAAAGACAAAAACTCAACAGGGAGGATTTTTTGCGACTGCTGCTCCATATTAGCTCATCTGTAATTGATTCATCAGGGTACCTCCTTAATCCGAAAAGCTTCATTTTTAACAGTGATTACATTTACATTAATCCTGAGACCCTAGAGCCGGCACTAGTATACATTCCTGCAACAATTGATCAAAAGGGTTGCATGATGCTGCAGAGCTTTGTTTCGGAGCTGCTGATGATGCATATACAGGCAGAGGGCTTCGATAAGGGTAATTTTGTACAGCGCATATTGTCCGTGGTTAAGAGCGATACCTTTAACATAAAGGCCTTTGCAGGGCTTATGAACGAGCTTATGTACCTCCCTGAGCAAAGCTGTGGGCAAACTCAGCGTGAGACGGGAGAGGCAAAAAAAGAGGAGACCTGTAATAATAATTACATTAAAGTAAAAAAAGAGGAAATTAAGAAGGAAAAGGTGAACAAGGAGAATAGGACTAATAAGGCTAAGAGCAACGCTAAGAGCAGTGCAGACGGAGGTACAGGTGCTGGTACTAAATCTTACTTGGTTACGATTCTTGTGATTGCCTTGCAGTTTGCAATGGGCAGTATTGTATATATGTCCAGAGATTTTCTTGACAAGGTCGGAGAAAACAAGACTGTTACCTATACTGCAGTTTTAATGATTGTACTTGCGGTTGACCTACTCATATTTAAGAGGATATATGATGCAAAGCTACTAAAGGTGAAGAGGATAGAGCCGAAGCCCGACACCGGGATGCATGGAAAAAAACCAGTGGCATATGTCAATGAAGCCAATATAGTCAGGAGTGGGCATGACATAGCTAGTCTCGTGGCTGGTAAAGGCGGCAGGGGTGCAAAAATCGGGAGTGAGGCTGCTGTTTCCGGCGGAGAAGATGAGGGTATGAGCGAGCTGAACGTGGATAATACCTTATGGCGTGGGGCTATGGACGACGTAAACAGGGGCATGGGGGAGAATATAGTTGCAGCCGTGGCAAATGAAGATGGAAGCGTGAGCGGTAGAGTATCCTTCAAGACTGAGCTGCTTGGGAAAGATGCAAAAGGCCCCCTCACCCTGAAAAGCACAGGGAAGCATGGCAGCGATGAAGATATTGTGCTGGATAAGGATGACTTTGTGATAGGCAGGCTTGCAGGACATGTTGACCATGTAATAAATAACAATGCCGTCGGAAAGCTTCATGCACAGTTTATTTGCAAAAACGGGGTCTGCTTTGTGAAGGATTTAAATTCAATGAACGGGACATTTATCAATAACACTCGGATAGACAGCAATAAGGAGTTTGAACTGGGGGATAATGACAGATTAAGATTGGCGAATTGTGAATTTATATTGGTGCATGGATAATCAGGCATGCTTATCCTGCCAGAAGAATTGTACTTGGAGGGGGCTGTGAAATGAATGGTAGAAAGCTAATTTTGTGTGGGAATGCAGGGGTTAAAAAATGTGTTGAGATAGTGTTGGTTATTATGATGATTTCTCTTTCAATACTCTGGGTGCCGGCAAGGACCGTGGGGCTTTCCAACAGTATGGTCTTTTCTGTCGATGCTAATAAGGCCGATAGTCAGTCGGCAACGGGCCAGGTCGCTTTGAACTCGTCCGGTGATACTGGGTCCCTGGTTGGAGGCGAGCAATTTTCGGAGGATAGCGGGATGACTGAGACGGGCTATCGTATAAAGCCCTTACAGGACAGGCTGGCGCAGATGTCTGAGGAGGCTGTAGAAGCTTATGCCGACCGCTACGAGGACATGGAAACACACTGGAGCCGGCAAGTAGCAGGAAAGCTGACCGGCCTTGATATTATAGACGGCTATGACGGGAGGTTTTGGCCCGACGACCCGGTCCAGGCGGATCAATTCATTAAGATGGCTATACTGGCCATGGGGTACAAAATAGAGCAGGGAGCCGACTACTGGGCACAGCCATATATTGATGCAGCCCTGAAGGAGGGCATCGTTGAGAAAGGTGAGATTGCCGATTATAGGCAGCCCCTGTCCAGAGAGCTGATGGTAAGAATCGTAGTCAGGACGGCTCTAAAGATTGATCAGAAGCCGGACAGCCTTTATGACCCCTATATCATCGGGAGGATGTCTGATTATGAAGAGATTTCGGACGATTTGAAGCAAT
>JAAYBT010000137.1 GCA_012730015.1 Clostridiaceae bacterium | reverse complement strand
GATACCGCCTGAACACCTACCATTTGGCTCATAGGCGTTACCAATGGAGGATATCCCAGGTCCTTCCTTACCTTCGGTGTCTCAGTAAGAACTTCATCGAGTCTATCCATAGCATTTTGTGCCTTAAGCTGTGCAATCAAATTCGAGAGCATGCCTCCCGGCACCTGGTATACAAGAGCATCCGTGTCTGTACCCATTACGAAGGCATCCATAAGACCTGTAGCTATGTGCTTCTCCTTTAGAGGCTTATAATAATCATTTATCTTTTTCAGAACACTTTCATCTAATCCCGTTGTGTAACCCATCTGCTTTAAAGCATAATTTATAGTCTCCGTAGAAGGCTGGGAAGTCCCGCCTGAGTAAGATGATATCGCAGTATCTATGCCGTCACAGCCTGCTTCGACTGCTTTGATCAAAGTAATGGGTCCTAAGCCGGTAGTAGAATGGGTATGAAGGAATACGGGCAGCTTAACGGTTTCCTTTATTGCCTTAATAAGGTCATAAGCCTCCTGGGGTCCCATAATGCCTGCCATATCCTTAATGCATATGGAATCGACACCCATCTGCTCAAGCTGCTTCACCAGCTTTGTGTAATTCTCTAAATTGTGAATGGGGCTGGTTGTATAGCAAATGCAACCCTGTGCATGTGCCTTCTGCTTTAGCGTCTCATCAACAGCCACCTCAATATTACGAAAATCGTTCAATGCATCGAATATCCTAAAGATATCTATCCCGCTGCTGACTGAATGAGCCACAAACTTTCTGACCACGTCATCGGGATAATGCTTATAACCAAGTATATTCTGACCTCTCAAGAGCATTTGAAGCTTTGTGTTTTTTACCTTTGCTCTGATTTTTTCGAGTCTTTCCCAGGGATCCTCACTCAAATATCTGAGGCATGAATCGAAGGTAGCGCCACCCCAGCACTCAAGAGAGTAGTAGCCCGCTTGATCCAAGGTTTCCAAAACTCCTTCAAAGTCCGAAAACGGCATTCTTGTGGCAATAAGCGACTGATTCGCATCACGTAGTACAGTCTCTGTAATGTTAACTTTCACGTCTCTCAACTCCTTAAATAAATTATTTATGTAACTTGTTTTTTGCTCTTTTTTTGATAATCTATGCTCTTGCTGGTATAAGATAAATGTAGGGCGGAAAACTAATAGGCTCTCCACCCTAAAAGCTCTATATAAGCTCAATATCATGGAGCTTAACATCTTGAAACAGTTGCCTGTCCAACCGAGAAAATTCTATTTATCCAATCATAGTTGATTATATCAAGCAATGGGTCGATTGTCAATATATTAACAATCGACCCATTAATTCTTCCTATTGTCATTATGTTAACTGATTTGAAAATAAAAATCCTTAAAATAATGAGAATTCTAAGGATTTAGTTCGTGGCTTGTATTGGGCTGAATAAAAGTCCCTCCGCAACATATTTGGTGGGCATTTAGAATCCCATCTTTCTGCCCTCTAACCTGTTCTCTGCCTCATCATTCAGCTTTTGCCGCTGCTCTTCCATTTGAGTCTCACAATCCTCCCCCTTCATATATGAGATAATCAGTTCATCCATCCTTTGACTGATCTCTAAAATATCCATGCCATCCTCCTATTCATTGAAATTCCAACACAAAAAATAAATGTATGTGAAAATATTGTCGCAATTAGTTGTCTTATAAGTAACCATTATTTACTATTGTATCGAAATTTTGTATAAGGTCAATAGTTTTTTCAAATTATTGTTACCCGCAGAGTAACATAATATGCATAATATGCAACTTCTGTTATAATTATTTCCGGGAGTTGATGATTTGGAATCTTTTGGCGAAAGATTCAAGGAATTGAGACTGGAGAAAAAGTTAACTCAGCAGCAGTTAGCTGAAATGTTTTATACGAAAAAGAGCTCTATATCAAGGTATGAGAACAATATACAAGTACCCGAAATAGAGTCCCTTAAAAGGTATGCTGACTTTTTTGATGTCACCGTTGATTATCTGCTTTGCAGAAACGACATTAGGGATGGCAAAAGCATTGATCCTTCAGATGCCGGAGGCCTATCTGGAAAAACTGTTGAACTGCCAATCCTTGGTGTCGTAAGGGCAGGAGAGCCTCTATATGCAGAGCAAAATCTCTTAGGATACTCCACTATAGACTCCTCGCTGGTTCCCTCCGGCGAATGCTTTTACCTGTTAGTAAAAGGTGACAGTATGAACCTTTCCAACATTATTGATGGGCAACTGGTTATGATCCGCCGCCAGGAAGAAGTTGAAAATGGTGAGATAGCCCTTGTTCTGGTAAACGACGAGGCTGCTACCATAAAAAAGTTTTACAGATCAGAAGATATGGTAACACTGATGCCCCATAGTTCAAATCCCGATAACCCGCCAAGAATAGTAAGTCTGGCCAGAGAGGGCATTAAGGTTATAGGAAAAGTTGTAGGCACATTTATTCGTTTCTAAAACACTTTTTTCTTTGATGAAATACCGAAAATAGTATATTCTAATATTAGCAAATAATAATGGCCATAAGCAAGATAAGGAGGCTGCAATGTCATATCAGGAGCTGGTTCTAAAGGCTATGGAGGCAAGGCGTAACTCCTATAGCCCATATTCAAACTTTAGAGTGGGAGCGGCATTGCTATGTGCTGATAGTCGGCTATACACGGGAGTTAATATTGAAAATGCATCATATGGATTGTCAGTATGCGCAGAGAGGACAGCCATATTTAAGGCGGTATCGGAAGGTGCTAAGAAATTTAACGCATTGGCAGTAGCATGCGATACGGATAGCTTTGATACCGCATTTCCCTGTGGGGCATGCAGACAGGTAATGGCCGAATTTATGGATGATGAAACGGATATTATTGTGTCAATAAAGTCCGGCGAGCATAGAGTATATAAGCTGAAGGATCTTTTGCCTAATGCATTTAGGCTATGACAGTGTGAAGATATATGTTGAATTAAGACAGATATAGTTGTATACTTGTACTATAAAAATATTATCGTTAGGTGAGGCTACTATACAGATACACG
The DNA here is from genome assembly GCA_012730015.1 of Clostridiaceae bacterium. Classification (GTDB taxonomy): domain Bacteria; phylum Bacillota; class Clostridia; order Acetivibrionales; family DTU013; genus JAAYBT01. Next base: position 5,173 of record JAAYBT010000137.1, on the reverse strand, counting down.
CTGCTGCCCCGAAACATCGAGAGATGCCAATGGGGTCAACAGGTATTACCGAAATAAGGTTCTACCTAATGTAGCTGGGTTATACGATCCAAAGCTGTATAGAGCTAAAACTCAACGAGTGAGATGAGTTTCATATATTGATTCCGTCACTCGTTGTTGACGGTTTTTTTATTGGTTGATTTATCACAAGTATTAAGCAAATAGAAATTTTTCGGAGGTGAGCACATGGACGGTGACCCTAGCGGTAGTTACCACAAGCAATGTTATCCCAGTACAAAGGGTTTATTATCCATGCTGCTTACTTTAATGTGATCCAGTCATAGATAATAAGCCCTCCACACAGACTAATTAGAGAAAAGAGGGTGGTTTTGATGATTGAAATCTTTAAATCCGTTGACAATGGAATTGTCCGCACTGAAGAGTTTTCAGATGGTGTCTGGATAAATCTTGTTAATCCAACTGAGGAAGAGATCAATAATGTCAGCAGTTCATTGAATGTAGAACTTGATTATCTGAAGGCTGCACTTGACGATGAGGAAAGAGCACGTATAGAGAGTGATAATGGGCAGACGCTAGTCATTGTCGATACCCCGATTGTGGACAAAGAGGGCGATATGAATATGTTTACGACAATCCCTCTAGCCATTGTTCTCATCAGACACATGATTATTACAGTCTGCCTCAAAGGCGAGACACTGCTAAAAGACTTTTCCAGCAACAAGGTAAAGGCATTTTTTACCCACTATAAAACCAGGTTTATTCTTCAGATACTCTATAGAAATGCCACAAGGTTTTTGCAGCATTTGAAGCATATCGACAGAACAAGCAACCGAATTGAGCAGGATCTGCATAAGTCACAAAGAAATAAAGAGCTCCTTCTCATGATGAAGCTCCAAAAGAGTCTTGTATATTTTTCAACCTCCTTGAAATCCAATGAGGTTGTATTGGAAAAGCTGATGAAGCACGAGCATATAAAGATGTATCCCGAGGATACAGAGTTGCTTGAGGATGCGATTATAGAAAATAGGCAGGCTATAGAAATGGCGAATATCTATAGCAGCATTTTAACCGGTACAATGGATACCTTTGCTTCCATTATTTCAAACAATCTGAATATAGTGATGAAGTTTTTAGCCTCGGTCACGATCATAATGGCAATACCAACAATGATTTCCGGCTTTTTTGGAATGAATGTTCCACTGCCTTTGGCAGGACCCTATTCATTCTGGATTATCGTGGCTTTGTCTTTAGTTATATGTGTCCTTATTGGCTTTACGTTTATCAGGAAGAAAATGTTTTAGAGGATAATGAGACAACTGAAAAAGTCCACTCATGCAATAAGAAGCGCCCACTTAGGTATAGCTAGACAACCTAAGTGAACGCTTTTTTACTTCCAAAAAACTATCTATGCTTCAACCATTACCGCACAAAGCAAATCACACCTAAGCCTTACCTTTCGGACATATTACCCGAACCATCATAAAAGCTCTCGTCATACTGTCTTATAATTCCGTGGCTGTCGTAAAACTCATCGTATGCCTGTCTTAATATGCCAAAATAATCGAAGTAATCTTCACCTGGTTCACGCATAATTCCTTCACCGTCAAGATAGCTTTCTCCAGGGTTCCGAAGATTTCCCCGGCCATCATAATAACTCTCTTTAAGTGAGTACAAAGAACCATCGCTCCTTTATAGTACAAATTCCAATAACAAATAACATTATAGCACAGAATTTTATGTGTCAAGCAGAGAGTATATTGTAAAGCGCTTCATGCCTACAGAGGTAAGCAAAGTTGCTGCGCAAGAGCTATATATGAAAACGTTTAATCAACTCATCCTTATACTTCTTATCGACAAAAACAAACATTCCCACAAGTGTCAATAAGGAGTAGAAGGCCGATAATATGCTTGGCCACATGGGGTTTGCAAGACCCGTCACGCAAAATATTATGGGCAAAAAGCCCAATATCACCATAATCGTCTGGTATACTGTATATTCACGCCATTTCAGCCTTTTAATAAGGATAATAAAGGTTATTACCAAGGTAGCCCCGATAAAAATGAACGGCAATACATATGTCAAGCCCCATCCCTTTGTATGTGTTGCCAGCTCAAGCGAAAAGACATAAATAGAAGTAGCAATCGCAACCACAACTATTATTTGCCCTGTCTTTCTCTTTCTTAATAACGGATAGCCGATAACTACCCAGGCATAAAGCAGGGAGCCAATAACATATAGAGACCATAGATTTCCCTCATAGGTAAGTAGATTGATTAGTAAGCAGGTGGAGCCCACTACTATAGAAATGAATATAAATAGCCTAAGTAAAAAATTGTACCTGTACCCACTTCCTCCTTCGGGGCTGGGATATCTGGACCAATCCTCAAAATCCGCAGCATCTGCACCAGCCAAGCCATCCGGACAAATCTCTTTATCCAGGACAGGTTCACTAACGCCATCGGCTGTATCAAGCTTCACGTCAGGCTCCTGTGATAAAGGTCTCGAGCACAATGGGCACTTCGAGCCATTAGTATTTACCTTTACATTGCATTTTGTACAATACTTCAACAAATTACCCCCGGTTCGTCTCAATCGTAACACTCAAGCCCTGCTGTGTAAGATAACGGAAGAAAAACTTCTCAATATCAGTCTCATGCATCATTTTAGTAAAAGTAATAATTAAGTCATCCTTAAAGGAGCATGCGGTGCAATTAATCATGTTTGCAGCCGGTGCCCCCAATACAAACTCAAATCTTTCGATATATTGCTCCATCTCCTCAGGCAGCTTGATAGCTCCAAGGTTAGAAAACGAGCATGTAAACTGGCTCACTCCGTATGCATTATATGCCGTTCTCAAAACAACATTCTTCAAAATAAGCGGCGCCAGTCTCATAAATATGTTTTTTTCCGCGTTCACATTAGCACTTATTTTACCAATAAGCTTGTCTGGCTGTACTTCGCTTTTCATTGCCTGCGACACAGTATTCAAAATCTGCTCAAATGTATATTCCTGGCCGTCAAAGCTCATTCCTATGTTCACAAATGAAGAGAAATTTCTCAGGGTCTTCGAAGGGAAGTATTGCCTGAGGTTCACAGGAACCGACACCTTCACCGGAGCATAGCTTCTCCTGTTGTTTAGCTGTGTACGGTAGATAGAATAAATAATAAGGGCCGTAATATACATCGTTAAGGTTACATTACTCTCTCTGGCAAGCTTAATGAAGTCATTCAAAGGAATAATGCCATGCACAACTCCAAGATACTCTGAGGGCATTTTTGTACCATTGACATGATAAGCCTTTTCTTCCTTCCACTTGCTGTTTGACTTTGGGCCAGAATACTTTCTAAAGCTGTCCTCAGTCTCGCTGACCGAAGGGTAATCCTCGCAATCAAGGATACCGGCATAAGTGAATACTCCATGTCCCAACAGCGTGAGATATTGTGAAACAAGCGTCTTAAGGAAAATAAGTGCCCCGGTACCATCTGTGAGAGCGTGGAATATCTCAAGACTAATCCGCTTTTTATAGTAGCTGACGCGGAATAAATAGCCATTGTTTTCGTCAGGCTTGATTGGACGACATGGAGGTGCCTTCTCGACTGTTACCAGCGGTATTTCGGGATTGAACTCAAAGTAATACCAGAATAAGCCCCTTTTCATTCTTACTGAAAGCGCCGGAAAGCGAGGCGCTGTTAAAGCAAGAGCCTCCTGAAGTACCTGCGGATCCACATCCTGCTTTAGTAAAGCGGCGACCCTGAATATACTGCTGCTCCCGGGACCACTAATAGCGGGGTATATTTTTGCGGCATTATCGAGCTTGTACCAATTGTTCTCATTCATGTTCGTATATGCCATGAAGGCCATTTGCTTCACCTCAAAGAATAACTGTCCTTATTCTAACACAAAATGGCCAATGTTAATATACCTATGTAAGTTTTTGCCTAGCCTGCGCCGAAGCGCCTTTTGTAATATCAATCACTTTGTGGCTGACCCTCGAGGTTCTCCCAGTTGCGGTCAAACCATCCGGACCAGGCGTCGATACCGGGATGCTCCGTTAGAACCATCACATCAGGGCAGAAACCAGGATAGGATCCTGTTTCGGAATGGTTATTACGTAATCTTAGGGAGAAGAACCTGAACCATAGTACGACATCATCAATGGAATCAATGAAGTCACACGGCATGTCAAAGCAGGTGACAATGCGTTGGGGCGCAAGCGGATTAGGCCTTGTGACGCATAGCCCGGCTTCGCTGAATGCTTGGCCGTCAACCGTGATTTTCCCAGCAGAATAGTATGGCGCAAAAGTGTCGGCAATCCTTGCTGTAATAGTGTTTTCCACCGAATTACCTACAAGGATAAGGTTATTGTCTTGAATATCTTCCTCGGTCAGCTCCGTATCGGCCTTGACACGAAACATGCCAGTTTTGACGCCGATGCGCAGATCATCGGTCCATGACCAGTCGGCAAGCTGCCTTGCTCCTGCTTCAAGAGCTTCGCTTCTTTGTGAATCCATGGTTCCATAAACTATAATGAGCGGCTTCATAAAAAGCCCTGCAACACCGTCTCCATCGTGGCGGGCTAGTTTAGAGCTGCCTGCACTGCCATCAATTTCCCACACGCCATCGGAAAGGATATGGAAGCTAATACTCTCCGATGAGGGTTTTATGTCATGTCTTTGCCCGTCGATATCAATTGTAACAGTCCTCGAAGGGTCAACTCCTGCGAGCGAAAGGTCAATGCCGAATGCCCGGATTCTATTTGTCGTGATTAGGATTTCAGAACTCCCTTTTCGTTGCGCCTCTATAGTCCCCGGTGCCGGAAGATAACGCGGGAAATTGGTGGAAGCTCTTTGGCGGTCTTCCTTCATAAAATAATCCAAGTCACCGGAGGTGTCCAGTTCAGTGACATTAACCCAGTATTTACACCCATATCTTGCTGTCGGTATAACGGCTCTGATGTGCTCCGGGGAAGTATCGCGGACACATGAGTTGAGAAAATCAAAAAACGTATTCGGATCATTCAAAGCAGCCCACTCAGCCCATGCTGAATGTGTACCGCCCGGTATTTCAATATAGGTAACTGAGTAATCTGCCTCTTGTAGCTTCGCAGCAGCTTCCCTGTCTATGTCTACCGAAACCGAGGTGTCATACTCACCATGAACGATGAAGGTTTC
>JAAYBT010000136.1 GCA_012730015.1 Clostridiaceae bacterium | reverse complement strand
GGAATAGCGTTTTTGCACAATCTATCTGTGCAGGAGCTGAGAAAAACAAAGGGGATAGGGAAGGTCAAGGCTTTGCAGATAAAAGCGGTCATGGAGCTGTCGAAAAGAGTATCGACCTCTCAGATTAATAAGGACCGCGTGGTTATAAGATCACCTGTAGAAATCAGCTCGCTTTTGATGGAAGAGATGCGACACCTGCAGAAGGAAGTTTTTAAGATTGTGATGCTGAATACTAAAAACCACATTATTAAGCATTTGAATATCTCGGTAGGGTGCCTGAATTCATCGATTGTACATCCCAGAGAGGTCTTCAGTGAGGCCGTTAAGGTTGGTTGCTCTGCATTATTGCTTGTTCATAACCATCCCAGTGGCGACCCCGGACCGAGCACAGAGGATATCGAGACAACACAAAGGCTTATAAATGCGGGAAGTATTTTGGGAATTAAGGTATTGGATCATATTGTAATAGGAGATGGAAGATACATAAGCTTTAGAGAGCAGGGACTCATGTAGTAAATGGCGAGACTTCTATAAAAACAGTCTTGAAGCTCTCTGGGAGATACTTCGGGAGGAAATCATATGGGATTATTTGCAAAAGACATAGGGATTGATTTAGGAACAGCAAATATATTGGTTCATGTAAAAGGTAAAGGAATAGTTATAAGAGAGCCCTCAGTAGTGGCTATAAATAAAAATACCAAGACAATTTTGGCCGTTGGAGACGATGCGAAGAGCATGATTGGAAGGACTCCCGGCGACATTGTAGCAATAAGACCGATGGAAGATGGTGTTATTGCCGATTTTGATATAACACAAAGTATGCTGAAGTACTTCATAAAGAGAGCTATGGCTGGTGGAGTTGTTTCAAAACCGCGAGTTGTTATATGCGTGCCATCAGGCGTAACAGAGGTTGAAAAGAGAGCTGTCGAGGAAGCTACGCTTGCAGCTGGAGCGAAAGAGGCATATTTGATTGAAGAGCCTATGGCTGCGGCTATCGGCGCAAATCTTCCTGTTGAAGAGCCTTCAGGTAGTATGATTGTTGACGTGGGTGGCGGCACAAGTGAGGTGGCCGTCATATCGCTTGGCGGGATTGTCACAAGCAAGTCGCTAAGAATAGCAGGCGACGAATTTGATGAGGCAATTGTGCATTTTGTGAAAAAAGAGTACAACCTGATGATTGGAGAAAGATCTGCAGAGCAAATTAAGCTTACAATCGGAAATGCTTATCCAAAGCCCCAGGAGGAGACCATGGAGGTAAGGGGAAGAGACCTTATAACAGGGCTTCCAAAGAACATTTCTATTTCTTCTGGAGAAATAAATGAAGCATTAATGGAACCAATCAGCGCCATTATTGACTCTATCAAGTATACTCTTGAAAAAACGCCTCCGGAGCTGGCGTCTGACATTATGGACAAGGGCATCATGCTCGCAGGCGGCGGCGCTCTTCTCAGCGGGCTGGACAAGCTCATCAAGGAGGAGACAGGTATGCCGGTAATGATTGCTGAAAACCCCTTGGACTGTGTAGCGATTGGCACAGGGAAAGTGCTTGATGAGATTGAAACATTAAAGAGGGTGCTGATAACACCCAGAAAATTGAGATAGAGAGGAGACATATCCTTTGCTGCGTTTTTTCAAGAGCAAATGGTTTGTATTGTCTTTAATTACAATTGCACTTCTTGTAGTAATGGGGATCTCGGCAAACGAGAACAGCAAGCTGAATTGGCTTAACAATATTGTTAGCGTACCTATGAAGCCAATTCAGGGGTTTTTTTCATCAATTGGACGGGAGATAGATGATTTCCTGTCCTTTTTTAAGGAAATGGAAGAAGTAAAAAAGGAAAATGATGTTCTTAGGGCAGAGGTTGCCGAATTAAGAAAGCAAAACAGGGAGATGTCTGTGTTAGAGAGTAAAAATGAAGAGCTGAGGCAGGCACTCAATCTTAAGGAACAATTTGGCGACTATACTATTCATGGCGCGAATATTATTGCTGTTGATCCAAGCAATTGGTTCAATGCTTTTAAGATTGACATAGGGACCACAGAGGGTATAGACAGTAATTTCCCCGTTGTAACAAGCTCCAGGGGACTTGTGGGAAGGGTTGTTACCTCCGACATATCAACATCTACCGTTCAGACAATTATTGATGTGGAAAGCGCTATTTCAGGCTGGATTGCAAAAGCGGGCGGAGGCCATGCCATTGTGCGTGGAGATATGGAGCTTAAAGGGAAGGGACTTTGCAAGATGGATTACATTCCTCTCGAAGTGGATGTTGAGGTTGGTGATATCATTGAGACATCGGGTCTTGGAGGATATTATCCCAAGGGGATTGTTATCGGTGAGGTCATAGAGGTCAGGAAGTCTAACAGCGAGCTTGACCGATATGCTATAATACAACCAGCGGCGGATTTTAAGAGGCTTGAAGAGGTATTTGTTTTAAAGAGAAACAAAAATATTAAGTCAGGCAGCGCTGAAGAATGAAAAAAAAGGCATTATTCTATTTTTTCTTCATAGTATTATTCTTACTATTGCAGACTACTTTGCTGCAATATGTGGCAATCTATGGAGTTAAGCCCAATATTCTAGTAGTTTTTATTATTGTCACTGCATTGCTCAGAGGTGAAAGTGAGGGCGCTCCTGCAGGCTTTTTTGCGGGGCTTTCGCTTGATTTGATGTTTGGAAGTGCTATTGGCTTTTATGCTTTGCTTGGACTTTATCTTGGTATTGCGGTGGGAGCAACAAACAAGAAAATCTTCAGGGAAAATATTCTTATAGTTGTATTTTTCACTTTTATATACTCCCTTGCATATGAATCGTTGGTTTATATTGTCAACAATATCATGTCAGGAGACATGAATTTTCTTTATGCGTTAACAAGAACTGTATTGCCAGAATCGGCGTATAACTGCGTCGTGGCGGTTCTACTATTCCCACTGGTTATGAAAGCCGGCAAATGGTTTGATGGCGCAGATAAGAAGGTTAGAAAGTATTAGCCCTGCTTTATGAGGTGTTTTTGATATGAAGGAAAAACTAAGCAATAGATATTTCATACTTAGCATTGGATTTCTGATATTTGGGTTAATGATTATATATCGCTTGTTCAACCTGCAGATTGTAGAGGGTGAGAAATATTATGCCAGCTCCCAGAAAAGGTACTTGAAACAGAGCGATATTGAGGCACCCAGGGGCAAGATACTGGACACAAATGGTGTGCCGATTGCTGTTAACAGGCAGGGATACGCTGCCCATCTGGTTAAGACGAGCATTTCCACAAGTGAGCTTAATGAAATGCTTCTAAAGCTCATGGATATTTTTGAGAAAAACAATGAGAATCACGTGGACAGCCTGTCCAAGTATTTAACCTTCAGTCCGACTACCTTTAATGGAAGGTCTGATAAAGAGATTGTCAGATGGCAAATAGACAAAAACAGGCTCGGAATGAAGGAGGAGAATGTTAAAGCAACAGCACCCGAGCTTTTCAAATACCTTAGGGAAAGCCTCTTTCAAATCGATGAAAAGTATACTGATGAACAGGCCTACAGGATTATGATACTCAGATATGAAATCCTGATAAATAACTGGAATTTTACAACCGGCGGGACAATATCTCTGGCAAAGGATTTGGATCTGGGCACTATTTGTGAAATTGAAGAAAGAAACAATGAGTTCCCCGGTTTATTTACCACGCTGGAGCCTGTCAGGGAATATATTGATGCATATCCGGAGGCTCATATACTTGGCTATATCAGATCTATATCGCAAGGCCAGTATGACAACCTCAAGGATGAAGGCTATGATAATAATGACCTGATTGGCAAAACAGGTATAGAGCTTACGGCTGAACGCTATCTAAGAGGTGTGAATGGGAAGATGAGCATCGAGGTGGATAGCAATGGCCTACTCACACGAAAACATGAAACAGTTGCGGCTATACCGGGCAGCGATGTTATATTAACGCTTGACAGGAATTTGCAAAAGGTTTCAATTGAATCGTTGGCAAAGCATATCGATATAATTAAGAATAAAAAAGAAGACAGTAATTACGCAGATGCCAATGCTGGTGCCGTTGCTGTAATGGATGTCAATAGCGGCGCGGTTCTTGCCCTAGCAAGCTACCCTAGCTTTGACCCCCAGGTTTATCTACAGGGATCGGAGGACAAAGAGGCTCAGAGGATAATTAGCAGTCTGGATAATGATGAGAATAGGGCTCAGCTAAACAGGGCAATTCAGGGATTGTATGAGCCCGGTTCTACCTTTAAGCCCCTGGTTGCCATTGCTGGTCTTGAGAAGGGAATTATTACCCCCTACAACAGCAACATATACGATCCGGGACAAATAGAGATTGGAAACAGGAAGCTATTCTGTCTGGAACGGCCTAGATCCGGCCATGGCATGCTGAATCTCAAAAGGGCTCTGGAAACCTCCTGCAATGTGTATTTCTATCTTCTCGGTGTAGATACGGGGATTGATACACTTAATGTCTGGGCTGATCATTTTGGACTTGGGAAGCAGACAGGTATTGATTTACCCAGCGAAAAGCCTGGCTTCATGTCCTCGATGGCATTGAAGAAAGAACTCAGAAATGATGTGTGGAGGCCTGCAGATACTGCTCAGGTATCAATAGGACAATATGACAGCCGCTTTACCCCGCTTCAGATGGCTAACTATATGAGCACTATTGCAAATGGCGGGAAGAGGTACGAGCCATATATTATTAAAGAGATAATCCGCTATGACGGTTCTCAGGTAAATGTAACCGAGCCGACCTATACACAGGTTCCGGTTCAACAGTCAACTATTGACGCAGTGAAGCAGGGTATGGTCGCTGTTACCTCTTCCATAGATGGGACTGCCTATAAGTCTTTCCAAGGCTTGCCCTTTGAGGTAGCCGGCAAGACAGGCACAGCCCAGACATCAAAAGGCATCGAGCGTTCACCCAATGCACTGTTTTTGTGCTATGCACCGGCTGATGACCCGCAAATTGCCATTGCTGTAGTAGTGGAAAAAGGAGCCTGGGGCTCGAATGTAGCACCTATAGCCAGAGATATAATAGACGAGTACTTTGGCCTGAAAAAAGCTAATGCCGGCAGCTCAGAGCTAAAGACGGAGTTGCCAGTGCTTAACCAATAGGCAG
>JAAYBT010000135.1 GCA_012730015.1 Clostridiaceae bacterium | reverse complement strand
ATTATAGGCTGGCTATGATACTCTCCATAATCCTCCGACAATTGAAGCAGCGTTGTACCGGCCTGGATGAGTACTTCCTTGGTCTTATCGATAATAATCCTGATTTGCCTGTATGTGTCTGTCATTTGTCCCTCTCCTTATATTTTTTGTAATACTACAATATATAATCGAATTAGCCAGCTACTGTCAGTGCTGACGTATAGGGGCTGAATAGTTGCTATACCTATTATATAATATTTACAGAGTATTTGACAGGAAGCTTAGAAATAAGTTAATATGAGATGCAAAAAAATAATTTGAGAATAAAAGGGATGCTTCATAGATGTCTGAGATTAGAGATAAAATAGAGAAGGAAACAAAGCGAAGAAAAACCTTTGCGATTATATCACACCCGGATGCAGGTAAAACCACACTTACAGAAAAGCTACTGCTTTATGGAGGCGCCATTAGGCTTGCGGGTACCGTTAAAGCTAGAAAGGCCGGCAACTATGCGGTTTCAGACTGGATGGAAATCGAGAAGCAAAGAGGTATATCCGTTACCTCAAGTGTAATGCAGTTCGAGTATGGCAGCCATTTCATAAACATACTTGATACACCGGGCCATCAGGACTTCAGTGAGGACACATATCGTACTCTGGTTGCCGCAGATAGTGCCGTTATGCTCATTGACGGTGCAAAAGGGGTGGAGGCCCAGACAATAAAGCTCTTTCATGTATGTAAAATGCGAGGCATCCCGATTTTTACCTTTGTCAATAAGATGGACAGAGCCAGTAAGGATCCCTTTGAGCTTATGGAAGAAATAGAAAATGTTCTTGGTATACGCTCCTATCCAATGAACTGGCCAATCGGTACCGATGGTGACTTTAAGGGCGTCTACAATAGGGAACATGAGCAGATTGAGCTCTTTGAGGGCGGCAAACATGGCCGTTCCGAGGTAAGCTCCATTAAGGGAAGAGTAGATGATAGTGTCTTTGCCGATCTACTGGGAAGCCACTACCATGACAAGCTCTGCGAGGATATTGAGCTGCTTGATCTTGCAGGGGACGAGTTCTCCATGGACAAAATCAGAAGCGGAGAGCTGACACCGATGTTTTTCGGAAGTGCAATGACAAACTTCGGAGTACAGCCATTTTTAGAGGAATTCATCAGACTTGCCCCTTCCCCCGGGTTCAGAGGCACGACCGATGCAGATATAGACCCCGAATCGGAGGACTTCTCGGCCTTTGTGTTCAAAATTCAGGCTAACATGAATCCTGCCCACAGAGACAGAATTGCATTCATTCGCATCTGTTCCGGCCGCTTTAGAAGAGGGATGATGGTTCACCATGTCCAGGCAGGCAAGGAGATCAAGCTGGCACAGCCTCAGCAGTTTATGGCGCAGGAACGTGCTATCGTTGAAGAGGCCTACCCCGGTGATATCATTGGCATCTTTGATCCGGGTATATTTAAAATAGGCGATACCTTATGCGAAGGAACCGCTCGCTTTAAATTCGAAGGGATACCGATCTTCCCCGCAGAGCATTTTGCTCGTATTTCGCCTAAAGACTCCATGAAAAGAAAGCAATTCATAAAGGGCATAGATCAGCTTTCCGAGGAGGGCGCAATTCAGCTTTTCAAGCAGCCCGACACAGGGATGGAGTCTGTTATTGCAGGCGCAGTCGGCGAGCTTCAGTTTGAAGTACTTGAACACAGACTTAAGCACGAGTATGGGGTAGACCTGCGAATCCAGCGTCTATCCTTTAGGTTTGCCAGATGGCTTTCCTCCGAGGTAGCAGACCTAAGTAAGCTGAATCTGACGAGTTCGACGATGATTGTTGAGGACGACAGCGGCCGCATTGTACTGCTGTTTGAGAATGACTGGAGCATCCGTTGGGCTCTGGAAAGAAATAAGGGGCTGTCCCTCGAAGATATGCCTAGTGAAAATCAAGCAGGCGAGAAGTAAGTAATTCACAATACCGGTTTTCTAATGCTTCAAAATAGTGTATAATGGAATTGCCTATACATAATAGTGCATATTGTCTTCTTTTTTATATTGAAAAATCAAAAATGAGGCAAGGTGGTATTGGTATGAGTTTGGTCATTCATAAAAGCGGGAATTTTTCTGTGGAGAAAGGCAGGCTTGTAGCCCTTGAGGGCTCGAAGCCCGAATCCATGCTTTTACTGCTCCAGGGTAAGCTTGATGCTTACATTTCATCTCCTGAAAAGGCTCCTCCTGTCGTCTTTGGGGATTTAGTTCAGAAAAGCTACAGATTGTTCGAAATGGATCAAAATATTTTTATCTGCGTTAATGATTTACTAAAGGCCGAAACTAGCAGCCTGACTGTTGCAGCAGCCAGCGATTGTAGTTTATTTGCCTATGAAGCAGGCGATACTCAGACCTTGATGAACCTTATCCATAACCAAAAGGATTACGGTGCCTACGTTATAAATTCCATTAGCAGTCTAATTAATAGTTCCTATCAAGCTTTTGTGAATATCCACTCCTATTGCCTCATGATAGAAAAGCTCTACAACAATTTATCTGTTTACTACTCCGCTTTGCAGGAGCAATATTTTGATCCTGTTGAATGTGATATTTCTCGAAAAGGCACGACCTTATTGGCCGAATATAAGAAAAATGAAATACAGGTACCGGTCTATTTCAGCAAGCAGTTCATTGAGGCGCAAAGCGCTGATTCAGTAGAATCTTGTCCTGAAGTCTCCGAATTGAAGGAGTATACACAATACTATACCCACCTGTTCAACGTCCCCCCTGAGATTAGCAAGGCATTCTTCGCAGCAGACCGATACATAACCCACAAGCACATTGCTGAGTCTTCCGCATGCCTAAATCTCTTACTGGACAAGCTCAGCCAGACTGTCGGGCGTTTGGAAAAAGCCCTTACGATGCTATATGACGATAGCAGCGAAAACGCTTATAAGGCATTCTTCGACGCTGCTACCCGCATGAGAGATGATTGCCTGGATTGCAGTCCAGCACTGGATGCCTTCACATATATTTACGAGAAGCTGAAAGAGATTTCCTCATATATCGAGTTTGAATACAGGCATAGTATCGGCATAGATTTTGAGTATCTGGAGCATGCTCACAAGGGCTGCATCGCATCGATTATCGAAAGACCTTCAAAGCTAAGTGACAACAGCTCGGCATCAGCAGACATCGGTAGCCACAATACTCTGCCTGAAGAATTGATAGACAGCGCAACAAAGATACTGAAGTATTCGGGCGTATCTGAAGACAAAGTTATCAGCTTTATGATGAATCTGACTGCCTTTCGAAACCTCAAGGATCGCCTGTCAAACGATGAAACAGTAAGAGCAATCCGCAATGCCATAGCCGAGCAATATTTCGAGATTTATCAGGAAGTGTTTAGAAGAGCTGAACGCACCAAGGATCAATCAAGGCTTATCAGGATGTTTCTCTCTTACGGTTACATGGATGAGAAGCTCCTGGATTACGATCAAATCATGGCAATCTACAAGCTGGCCGGCATGAGCTATGATACAGGCGTCGCAAATGTTTATTTTATGCATGAATGGCTGGAAAAGATCTATTCTATGGAAAAGGATCCGTCGATCAACAACCTGGGCCAGGATTATCATGATACGTTCCGTGAGCTGAAGAAGCGCGGAAAGCTGACAGAAGAAGACAAGCTGTCCTATAATAACGATATAGAAGGGCGACTTTCCTTCGAAATTACTCACATGCTTCGAATGAACCACAAAATATGTCATGGTCAAATAGCATTTTACTTCCCCATACTCCACAAAGACATGGCGCCTTTGAATCCGAGCCGTTCTGTGGTCACGCCGGAGCTTATATGCGAAAAGCTGGGAAGGATTCTCGAAATAGATTACTCCGCATTTCACAGGGAAATATACTACAAGGACCCCTCTGGCACTATAGAAAAGGAAATCGTAATGATGCAGGTGATACCTGATATCATACTCATCCCAGTCTATGGCACCAGGGCTCTGATGCTACAGGAAATCACCGGAAGGCATAGAGACAGCCCCGGAAGACTCGTTTTACCAGTGTTTACAGATGAAAAACTCGACGATATGCTGCTTACTCTGGTGGGTAATTTTAGGTGGGAACTATGCAGAACGATGATGGGCTCAGCATGGAATAATATTGCCCAAAGCTCCCTTACGTCTGAATATGCCGACTATATTCAGTTTTATCGAAAGAATCGCGATCTCACGGAGGATGCAAAGGAAAAAGTAAAATCCTTAATCACCAGATATAACAACAGACTCCGTGACATATTTACCTCGGACTATAAAATCTGGATTAACAGCGAATCAAAGGGGAACCCTCGCTTAAACAAGGTTGCCAGAAGTATTTTCTTCAAGTTTTGCCCCTTCTCAAAAGATATTAGGAATCAACTAGAGAAGCAACCCATCTACACAGATTTAATCAGGCAGACAAATTTCCAAAAGACAAGGCAGTCCAAGGAATTGGAGAACCGCTATAAGCATTACCTTAAAGGGAATAGCACACTACACCCTGTATTGATGAAGAATCTGGAGTTCTATCAGGATATGTAAGCATTTGCTCAGAGCCGTTACCTGGCTTTTGGTATCATATTCTGATAGCTTTCATTCAATTTGTCAAGGTACTCTTCAAAGGAGTGCTTTGTTGCGACATCATAATTAGTAAGCTTCAAGCCATATTCATAGCCGCCGTCAAGATTATTTCTCCACACCACCTGACCACTGAAGTAAAACATAGACCGATCTGTAATCAGATCTATGTCAATTAATTCATCTACCTCAAGATCCGCCTGGGACACTGCACCCATTCCATACAAGCTTATGTCCTTTACAAGAAAATGGAGACGCCTGTTGGAAAACTTCTTACGTGCGCTTACAGCAAGGGATACAGGATATCTCTCAAAAACGCGCCGCTCATCATCTACCTCTTTCAATCGCAGAAATGCAGTGACAAGACCGTTCTTACTATCTATTTCAGAAATGTCAGCAGGAATCGTCTCAAGCCTGTTATCTCTTTTAATCAACAGAACCACAGGGTCATGGACTTGAAACATGTCTACCCTGCCAGACCTTGGGGCTATTTTCGCAACATCTCCGGTATGCTCAAGAACTTTGCATTTTAGAAGATAATCGATGCTGTAAACACTAAGCAGTACTTCTTTAAAATCGATAGTATCCATGATGCCTCCGAAATAACTACTTCGTACTAAGCTTATTCTATCAAAAAAAGAGGCGTTTTTCAATTGATATATAGCTAAAGGCTTTTGCGATGTAACATTAATCAAACTTAGCTGCACAATATATAGTGACATACTTTCATCCATACCCGCAATATATTGTGAAGCGGAACTCAAAACATGTAACATCGCAAAATGCCCAAATATTATAGTATTTGCTGCTCATCCTTTGATTGAGCCTATCATTACACCGTTTACAAAATACTTCTGTACAAAGGGATATAAGCACCAATGCTCCTTGAAAGCGGATAGGCTGCAAGCAAAGTCATGAATACATTTATTATCGTACCTATAGCCAAGCAATTATGTCATGACCCTTGCATAATGCAAATAGGATGTTCATAATAAAGCTAGGAAGAATTAGGAGGTAACAGTAATGATGTACCCCGGATACATAACAGATGTAGATGGTATTAAGGTAGGACACGGTCAATCGGAAGAAGGAATGACCGGCTGTACAGCAGTCATCTGCGAAAAAGGCGCCACAGGAGGCGTTGATGTGCGGGGCTGTGCACCCGGCACCAGGGAGACGGATCTTCTCAAGCCCGAAAACACTGTGGACAAAATACATGCTGTCGTATTATCCGGAGGCAGTGCCTTTGGACTTGAAGCCGCTTCGGGAGTGATGAACTACCTTGAAGAAAACGATATTGGCTTTGATACCGGTATCACAAAGGTCCCTATCGTGGCCTCTGCTGTGATATTCGATTTAAATGTGGGCGACCACCGGATTAGGCCAGACTTCAAAATGGGCTATGAAGCAGCAAAGAGCGCAAGCATTGATGAGAAAAGGCAGGGGAACGTCGGCTGCGGGATGGGAGCTACCGTGGGCAAAATATTGGGCCCCGCCAACGCGATGAAATCCGGCCTGGGAAGTGCAACGGTCAGAGCCGGTAATCTTGTCGTGTCCGCTATCGTAGCTGTAAACAGCTTCGGGGATATCTTCGACTATGAAAGCGCAAAGCAGATTGCCGGAGTCTATGACTATGAAAAAAAGGAAATGCTTAACACATATTCCATCATGAAATCTCAATTAAGGCCTGCCGCTTTTCCAATGAATAATACCACCATAGCAGTTGTAGCCACCAATGCCATCCTCACAAAAGCCGAGGCAAACAAGCTGGCCTCCATGGCGCACAACGGCTTTGCCAGATCAATAAATCCAGTACACACAATGCTTGACGGGGACACCATATTTGCCATGGCTACTAATGAAATTCACTGCGATTTGAGCCTGGCAGGCACAATGGCGGCTGAGGCAATATCAAGATCCATTACCAACGCGCTTACCAGTGCGAGACCGTGTCATGGGATGATTGCATGTTCCCCGTGACCTACTCAAGGGATCTCCAATTATGCATGGCGCCCTCCAACCTAATAATTACGGAGATACAAGCTTTAAAAGCTCATAAGCAAGCTCTGTTACTCCGCTACATTTCACAACCTCCGCCAGATATTCACTCTCCCGAAGGAATTCATAACAAAGTATCTCTTCTTTTAGAAGCAGTTTTTTCCTCATCTCCGGGTGTAAAAAATCACATATGACAAGACGATAAGGGCCTTTGAACAAAAGCGCATGCTCACCGCCGTCACAAAGTAGAACAGCATTTTGATCCTCGCCTTGCGGTTCAATGGGAATGCTTATCATAATATCTCCATCGTCATTTTCGAGAATATCGTATTTTTGCAGAGATATTGCGATTCTCTTCAAATCCAAAAGCGGACGATTAATCAGATTTTGCTTAACAGAGTAATCAATAGGATCTGGTTCGAGGACTCCGAGCTTTTCCAGCTGTGTTCGATATATACCGCGATAGTATTTCGCAAAAAGCGTTGTATAAACCTCTTCTGCTCGATCTCTGAAATCAGCCTTGGCAAAGGCCTTCACACCAAGATCCTTAAAGTCATCAAGCGTAACACACAGCTCGGCATATGCTTCCCATATCTCCCGTATGTTAATTTCCTTAGCCAAACGCTCCGCCGGCTTCATTGCTGAGAGATAATGGAGGGCGGCTCTTGGGCGGCTGCCACGCTCTAATGCTCCTATTGCGTTCGCAATCTCGGTTTCCGCTTCATCCCTTAAGCCTGCTATTTCAGTAGATAAGCTCTGTCCATCCAAACCAAAATAATTTGTTGAAGGATACCGATACTCCATCAAATTCCCTCCATATAATCTGCTCAAACACCAGCTCTGTGTTCTTTCTTCTCTTGCTTATTTGTTCATGCTCTCCATAAGCTGCTGGGGAGAAAGCATCCCTTTTGCGAGCATCAAAAGCTTGTCATTATACTCGTCCACCACATATACTGTATAGCTCATCATGTAGTCAAGCGTCTCCACCGAAATGAGGCTCTCACGGAAGGACATGCTCATTCGGAAGCACAGGCTCCCCTTCGCTACATCATAATCAAAACTGCCATCAATCAGGCTGTTGTTGATAATACAGACTGCAAGTGCCATATCCATCATCTTTTCTTGTGGTACATTGAATTCGAGGGGAGAATAAATGAGCACTAAGCTGCGCTCGGGGTCAATTGCCACATTTACGTGGATGGCGAGATCATCACCTCTTACACCTGTTTTGATACGCAGGTTTTCCTCATCCTTGTCAAAACTCCATTCCCTAGCTTCCATCATTTTGCAAAAGGTTGCAAAGGTTTTCTGTGCTTGTGCAAGATTGTTATCCATGTCACTACTTCCTTTCTCATCTATTTTTTTTGATTGTACATCCTGTTCCAAAAGCTTTCTTACATTTTCTAAATACTGCATATATTTTTCTACCCTTTGACGGTTTTGCGCGTCATCCTGCTGTGCACATAATGTTTGGGCTCCTGCAACGGCATCCTCAAGATATTCCTCCGCCTCTTCAAATCTGCCGGCTTCACTAAGCCGGCACCCTGCAAGATAGCATCCAGCTGTCATTGCTGACAGGTTGGCAACTGTTGGCGCCGCATCAAAGATTGCTCTGTGCAGGGAAGAGAGAGCTTGAATAGCCTCAACGGCTTCCTCCATTTGATTAAGCTCACAAAGCCATTCATACAGCTTCGTAGTCTGCAATGCCAAATGAATTGTGTTTGAAAGGTCTGGCATACGACGGCACATTTGCTCCAAATTACTACAAAGCTTTCTCTGTTCAGCCACCGCATCCGTTTTCCTGTTTTCAATACAAAGGAATTCTATGAGCATTTCACGCGCGTCTATAATGTTGGAAATACCAGCCGTATCCTCTGTCATGCTTTGATAAATTTCAAAAAGTCCCACGGCGCTTTGAGCAACCTTAACGCCCACTGTGAACTTTTGCAGCTTGTGACACACCTCTGCAAGCAAGCAACGTATCGAGGCAATACGGCCAACCGCCTGAACAGATTGCTCCTCACGAAAGTCCTGGTCACAGGGCTCTTCAAGCTCCAGTAGAAGCTCATAAGCCTTTTCGTACTGCTGCGCTTTATAATAGTGCTGTATCAGGTTGTATTGCGAGGAAATATAGTTTGACCGGTTGAGAGATGACGGCGAGTATGCATACAGCTTTTGGAATTCCTCTGCAGCATCCTTTAAGTAATTCTCTGCCTGTCGTTCCTCGCCCAAACGCCTCCAACAGCTTCCAATACGCTCGGCAAGGACAGGGAGCAGCAGCTGTTCCTCTTCGCTGATATCCTGCTTTGAGGCAGAGCCATATCTTATCCATGCCGCCGTGTATGCTGACATTAAAACAGTTATGCCTGTCTGTGTTTCCTTTTGGCTTAAATAGATGGTCGCATGGGAGAAAACATTCCCTAAAAAAGCAGACGCTCTGCAGAACGCTTCCTCATGCTTGTATCGTTCAATTCCCTGTGACACCCACGCCCCATTGTCCTCCATGCAAAGTGCCAACACGCTTTGTGCCGCCTGAATGGCTTCTCTCTGCCTTTCCATATCAAGGGAGTACGGCCACATGCTGGCCAGCAATGTTAGAAAAGCCGGGAAGTCATCCGCCATTCGTGCATGATAAAAGCCCTCAGTCCGGCGAATGCCATCATCATCCGGAAGCTCCAGCAGACTGGACAAAATTGCTTTATGCATAGACTGGGTTTCGCCATCGCTGATTTCAAAACTCTCCCGAATGGATCGATGTGCAAAATCGAGTCTCCCGTCCTCACGCCAAATAAAATAGGGAGCAAGATATCTGGTAAACCTGGCAAAGCTTAAGGTACTCCATTCAATTCCAAGCACCCCAAAAATCCGCTCGAGTTCACTTGTGCGTATGCCATTTCTGGAAGCTGCCAGCAGGGACAGGACGGTATGCGCAAAATCTCCTTGTATTCGCAGCGCAGCCTCCTGCAATACTGCCCGGCAAATCCCGGATAAATCGTCAGGGCTATTACGGATAATATCAATCATCACATCGTCAAGGGCATCGCCGCTTTTTGCCGCCGCCAAATCATCGGAATCCATGATCATCAGACGCCATAACAGAATCGATGTGAAGAGTAGATTTTTCGTGCCAGTCTTTTGGAGCAGTTGTGTCCAGACTCTTTCATTCAGGCCTTTATGGGCATGCTTTAAGATACCCTCTGCCACTTCCCTCACCTGCGCTTTGTCCTCCAGAAGCGGAACTAGCCGACGGATACTGTGCTCCACAGCAGATACCTGCGGAATTTCAAATCCACTTGCACAGGAAACGACAAAGCGTATTTTATCGCCCATTTGTTTTGGTAAAAATGCAAAGGTGCGTAGAATCTCAGTTTTAGTAAGCTTATCCAGCCCATCCAACATAAAAATCAGCGGCGGCAGCTCCGTTTGTTCATACATCTCACAAAGCCTTGAGAATCTTTCGCACCATGCTTCCGGTGGCTGCTGTTGTTCTTCCCCTGTGAGCGGGCTCAGCCTTTCTCCTGAAAATCCTTCGTCAGATAATCCTTCCACGGATTTAAGACGGTTTTCTATATACCATACACCCTGCTTTACGAAATCCTCTGCTGTAACGCTGGCTGCGCCATTTCCGCAGGCAAAGGGCATCACAGTGCAGTCATGCGTCGACAGCATTTTGGCCAACATAGCCATGATGCCGCTCTTTCCGCTGCCAGTCTCTCCCTCAAGTATAAATAGATTGCAGGACGGCCCAAGGATGTCTGCTAAATATGAGGCAAGCAAGTCATCCCTTCCAGAAAAGCGTCTCCGGTTTTCCTCAAAAAAAGATTCAGACCTTCTAAGCTCTACCTCCTGCCATTCTCTGCTTCTGCTGCTTTTCCAGTCAGCTTCCCAAAGCTGAGTAAATCGTTCAATCAATTTTTTTGAAAGCTCCTCCAGCCCGCAGGGACGCTTTTTCTTGGAATCCCAACCCACCTTGTATGTAATAATCCGATTTCCGAGCCGCTCCTTCAACTCGCTCTTGATTCTTTCAAGCCGGATTTTGTGTTCGGAACTCTCGGCCTTATAATCGCGTCTGCTGGCTTCGTCCATTTCGTCCTCCGGCAGAGGCTCCCGCATACAGACAATACAATTACTCAAGTCCTCCTGCGCAAGCGCACCATATTCAATTTCCAATGCCGTAACGCTCTCGTCGGAAAACTTACGATTATAACCTTTTTCATTCGACGCATCATCCAGCAGGTCGCGCGGCGGCATCCATCCATACCGTTCCCCAAGCAAAATCAGCATATAGGGCTTTGCGCGGTCAATATTGTTAAGGCAGACCTTTAGCACCTTGCGGTTTGCCTCTTCCTCGCTCATATTCCCGGTATTTACACCCCAACGCAGGTCGATAAAGTCAATGCTTTCACCGTATTCTCCCGCCCGCGCGCGTAATGCCGGCAGTACATCAAGATTCAACATATCCCGCTCCGCCTGCATATCCCGAAAAGTGCTGGATACAAAAACAGTTTTCATAGTGCCCCCTTAAAGCGTAAATCCAATTTGTCTTTGCTTTTTTTCCTGCAATTCTGAAAATTCACGATCCATTGCGGCCTTGTCAAAATCGCAGGCACGCAGGCAAAAATCTTGTTCAGGCTCCATTTGATGGCGTACGGAGGCCTTGCCCCAGGTACGTTCAAAGAGATTCCGGACGAACCTTGCGTTTGCAAACTCCTTGCTTTCCAGTAAACTGTCCTCCAGCATGTCAAAATAATTTTTCACGGCTGCCTCCAGTTCTGGCTCACATTTGAAGGCTTTTGTCGCCATTTTCATGAAAATCTGAAATAGCTCATTGCGTCCATAATTCGCAAATTCGATAGTGTAAGGCATACGGCTTGCCAGGCCTACATTCCCCTCCATCATCGTTTTCATATCATCGTTATATCCCGCCATGATAACCATAAAGTCATTACGATGGTTCTCCATCTGTGCCACAAGAGTGTCAATGGCTTCTCTGCCGTAGTCTCTGTTCTCCTTATCCCCGCGGTAAAGAGAATATGCTTCGTCGATAAAGAGTACTGAACCATAAGCATCTCTGCACATGGCTGCGGTTTTAGGTGCGGTTTCACCTATGTACTGTCCACAGAAATCCCTCCCGGCATACTCAAAAAACTGACCCTTACTCAGCAGCTTCTGCTCTTTCATCAGTTTCCCAAGAATCCTGGCAACGGTGGTCTTGCCAGTGCCGGGTGCCCCAACAAAGCGCATATGTAAGCAGGGTCTGATGGAGCTATCTAGCTCTGCCACCTTAATCTGTGCCAGAACCTCATCAATCCGCTTGCGAATCGCATCAATTCCAACCAGCTCGTCAAGCTGCTCCATTGCAGGACGCTCATCAATACTTTCACCTCGGTATAATGGAATATCCTCTGCACCTATTATAGTTTCGGGTAAGTCAGTAAGATTCTGCGAGACAGAAATATGCTTTTGATAAAAAAGCTCATCAATTATTTTCTCAATGGTGCTAAGTCCATAGAAATGGCCATCACTTTTTTCGCCGATCACACGCTGTTCAAACCGCTTCCACGCGTTTTCATCCATGTTGAACCCCTTTTCGGAAAGCAGCTGTGTCGCATATCGCTTGACCTCATCCATGGTATGGGGGTTTGTGACGACCTCCCGTATGGTTAGCACATCCGAAAGACCTGCCAGAACCTTGCGGCGTGTTATTTCGTCTACAAAGGGGATGCGAAACACATAAATCTTAGCCTTTCGAACTGCAGAAAGCTGGCGCAGAAACACTTGAAATTCAGGCTGTCTGATTTTGTCCATCCATTGGCTGATATCAATGCAAACAAGCCAATCTGTGAATCCACAGTTTTTTACATGTTCAATCATCAGCTCCAGGGAAACATTTGAGGAAATCTCTTCAATCCTCTGTTTTGCATTAAAGAGTTCAAGTTCTTCTAAAAGCTGTGAAAAGAGCATTAGCTGTGTCGATAATCCGCACCCGTCTCCAATTGTAAAGAGATAGCTTTTGTTCAAAAATGATCCCAGGGTTTTGTGCTTCAAAATCTGCGGTGCAACCGCAATCAACTCCTTGGCAAGCTTTTTGAATTCCTCAGCTCCAATGAGTTGCCGGATCTTCCCTTCAGAGGGAAACGACTTTTCCCTTTTTGCCTCAGGTTCAGCTAGAGTCGTTTCTTCCTTTTGTAAATCCTCTTCCTTGATGAGAGTAACAGCCGTGACTGCATCTGCTGCGCCCATGTCCGCCAAAATAGCATCGCGCTTTTCAATAATCTCCTGTTCGGTGCTCGCATGGATAATTACAGAGCATCGGGTGATTTGCTGATACTCGACTGTAAGCTCTGAAAAAGTTTTCTTCAGCTGATCTAAAAGGTTATCTATGGGAAGAACCTCATCATTCCTGCGCTCTAAAACCCATTCTCCGTCGAAGCTGACCTCCAGACGCCATGCTTGTGGTGTTTTTACATTTTCCTGCATTAAAGCTCATCCCTCCTATGGAACAATTTTTTAGTCAATAGCTTCAACAACATGAAATATTTCGATTTGATAAAGGTACCGATATTTCCATTCTTAGTCCCGTTGAGCATAGAGCAGATGCTTCCCGCAATGCAGGCACTCAAAGAGATATCCTTCGTAAGCCAGGCCAAGGGAACCTAAAACTTGCTCCAAATTCCATATTTGTTGGGGGCGATCATTCCAGGTCGCTTTGAAATCTGCGAGCAGCTCAGGTGTCAGATTATGATAGCTTATCTCACCCCGGTAGGCGCAGTAGTCGCCGCAATGTGCTATCCATTGTTCCTGCTGAATTCCGTAGTATCCGGGCGTGCGATAGCAAATTTCCTCCTGTTTTTCCGGATCGCCAATATGATCACAGTGATCAGGCGCAGTAAAACAGCCTTGAAACTGCTTTGCCGCCACACCGCTTTTAATGCAGTCCGGGCAAAAAATCAGATCACTGTCCTTTGCATAGAAAGGCCCTGTGTAAAAAATACTTGTGGGTGATTTGCAACAATCGCAAATGGCATCGCCAGTTTGAAATGCACCGGTTGCAATAGGGTCGGGGTGGTAGATAAACACGTTGCGGTCATTTTTCTGTTCCATAGCGGCTCCTATCTCGTTATCCAGCCTCTTGTTTTGTAATCCTTACCTATGGGAGTTACTGCACTTTCACCTTCCTGTGTAAGCATTTTTTGTGTACGGCGGAATTTACGTGCAAGTATCCGACGCCCGACAGGAGTCTCATGGCATACAAGATAGTGCTTTCGCTTACCCATTTTTATGCGGTCCCTCTTTTTACCTTCATATTTCATTTCGCATTCCGCCATTTTTACTAAGCAATACTATAATTATAGTAAATTATAGATAATATACAATAGACAATATTAAGATAAAGTTGTCCTATCTTCAGATCTTTTCACCAATCCGTCAATTTTTCCATTAATATTTTTTTGTAAGTAGTTAACAATAATTGTTATGGCCGCGTGATGGTGGATCTTATCACAAAGACTTAATCATAAACATTTCCAAAGGTTGTTCAAGCCCCGGAATATCTAGCAACAGACAACCTGCATCTTTATATCCCAGTTTCCTATAAAAATGCTGAGCATCTTCATCCGCCTGCGTTGATGTCATAATTGCCGTATAGCCCAGCATTCGCATCTCTTCTTCCCAATGAAGAACCGCCTTTCTCCCAAACCCTTTTCTTCGATAATCCTCATCAAAATATATCATGGTCAAAAAGGGTATGTTATCCCAAAATAGATTGTACCTTAAAATGCCAATCGGGTTTTTGCCATCTCTTATGACATACCCTCTCTTATCTCTCACTTTAAATAGAAACTCGTCCTCGGACATATGCCCATCGAGTGAAAACCAAAATTCTTTATCATTTTGCGTTACATAATCGATAGAAAACATACTTCCCCCCCTATAACACATGCTTTATCTTAATGCTTTACAAGCGATACTTATTGAAGAAAAGATATTACATTTGATTATTCTGTCTTGACAATCGCAAAAAGCAAATTCTTTATTCTGTATGTACAATCCATCTCACGGTTACTCCTCTGCCTCCATGTATCAGACAGTGGAAAATAAACATGGTCCTTAGCACTACTTCCCATATCCCACAAACCGGACTCGTTTTTATTGCTTTCCAGCCAATCAGTTACAAACCTGAATTTCGAAGTATTCCTGCGATACAATGACATAAGCTCAATGGCTCCAAGATACCTGCTGGCTTGTTTTGACGTAAAGTTAACTGGTAAAAGGGATAAACACTCGCCGTAAATATAGTAGATCCCATCCTCTTTATTTAAAATGTAGTCAAAAACTTTTCCTTCCGTGGACTCATCTAGTTGATTTGCCATAAGAGATACGGGGTAAAACGAAGTAAAATCGACCAACCTGCCTCCTCTTGGTATCATCCCGAAGACTGATTCGTACGCTTTCACGTAGTCGGCATGTAGATATTCCCCCTTTGAAAAAGCATGTGTAACAATATTTGCCCAAGTTTCTGCCACTGAATTCGCCTTTTCTATCTCATTTGTAAATCTCCTGATCCACGTTGAAAGCATAAGGTCAGTAAATACATCCCAGTTGTGCAATTTCTCCCGCCTGTCAGGTATCTGCTTCTTCCCCACAAGACAATCACTCATGTAGGAAACGGCTTTTTTTATCGGCTCGTCATCTATCGTATATCCGAGAATTTGCAACCTCCGCAAAGCCTGCTCCGTCGTTATGGGGTACTTGTTCGGCTCGCTTAGTGTATGAAAATACCCCCAGGAGCCCTCATGGTTTTGCTTTTTGATGATTTCCTTAGCCCATATGGAATCTTTATACACACCATTGCCTCCATTCGATAACTAAGATCTGTAATCTAACCACATTTCTGCATGTTTACTATCTTCAACAGTCCAAATAGTTTTGTTGTTTCCCTTAATAGAATTATAAATGCTTTTTATACTCTTTTTCATTTTCTTCTACTAACTTCAGTTGATCTAATATTTAAGATGATTTTTGCAGCTGAGGTTTTACCGCCCAGGAATATTTCTCTGTCCTTATCGGAAATAGGATAGTCATCAATCACTCCATTACTCAAACTAATCCTTGCAATTTTCCCGGTATAACCAAACATCAGCATCTACTCCTTTATAAGTTCATACATTTTCAACATATCTTTCAAAGTCATAATCTTTGGGACCGGATAAAGCGGATTACCTTCAGCCAATGCGCGTTTTGCCATAAGAGGAATATCGCTGTCGGCAATGTCCTTGACCTTGTGGGGAATATTCATGCTTTCGTTCAGGCTCTTAATAGCTTCAATAAACTTGACTGCCTTTTGCTCGTTAGTATCCTCGGGCGAGGTGATTCCTACCAGATTTGCCAGCTCAGCCAGTGGCTTGTGCGCCGAACTGCCGAAATATTCAAGTACATAGGGAAGTATAATTGCATTTGCAAGTCCATGTGGCATTGAGTAAAAGCCGCCCAATGTATGTGCAATCGCATGTACATAGCCCACATAGGCACGCGTAAATGCAAGCCCGGCCAAGTATGAGGCTCTCTGCATATTTGCACGAGCTGCTATGTTTGTACCGTTGGAATAGGCTTCATAAATGTTTTCGAAAATCAGCTTGACGGCTTCCCTGGCATACTTCTTTGTTTGCCTTGTATTGCTTCTGCCAATATATGCTTCAACTGCATGTGTCAATGCATCCATTCCTGTTGTGGATGTAATATGACGCGGCAGCTTAACTGTAAGCAGCGGGTCAAGTACAGCGTAATTGGGAATAAGTACGGTGTCGTTGATTGGGTACTTTTCATGAGTTTTGCTGTTTGTGACAACCGCAGTAAGCGTTGTTTCACTGCCTGTGCCGGCTGTTGTAGGAATGGCGAACAGAGGCGGCAGCTCCTTCAAAATCTTCATTACGCCCTTCATCCGAGGAATACTCTTCCCAGGTCTGGCAACACGTGCACCCACGCCCTTGGCGCAATCCATAGATGAGCCTCCGCCAAAAGCAACTATGCCCATGCAATTGTTTTCTCTGTAGATCTTCAGTGCTTCCTCAATATTATCAATCGTCGGGTTTGGGACTGTTTTGTCATATACAACGAAGGCTACACCCTCTTCCTCCAAACCTTTAAGGAGTCCATCCATCAGTCCCAGTGAAGAAATTCCCTTGTCAGTGACCACCAGCACACTGTCACAGCCCTTGCTCCTGATAAGCGCCGGAAGCGCATTTAAGCTGTTTTCGCCCTCCAGCAGCTGTGGCTGGCGCCAAGGTAGGAGATAAGATACCAGCCTGAAAATGGCCTGATAAATTCTGCAATATAACTTATACATCAAATAACTCCTCTTCAAATATTATTTAGCATATAGCTTCCTTCATTGAATACTCCTGTAACAACCTCTCCTCGGGATCCCACAGCGGCTTCGAAAGGTCAACATAATGTTTATGAGGGTTCTCGAACCTCTTTACCTCTAGGTTCATCGGTATGACCAAAACCGCAGTCTCCAATCAGCTTACTATTTACACGCCCTTGCGCTGACTGCATTGTTCTGCGATGGATGAGGCCATCCTTGCTCGGAGGACGCCATGGACGGCGTCCCCCTAAGCTGGTATTGGCTCATTCTTTTACTAGCAAATATTCTCAATTATACAGTTTACAATGCTAATAAATGTGCTATAATATAAATAAGGACGGCGACGCTTGTTGTTGTCAGGTTTTAATGGGAGTTTTTACTTAAAACGGTTTTTATAAGACCGTTTTTTCTTTTGTCTGTCCGGCTGTGGTTGAAGTAGCTTTTCTACAAAAATTCTTGCAGCAACTGCTACCATAAAGGGTATGAATATGTATTTCACACACCAAGCAACTGTATAACCAATGCTGATGTAGAATTCCTTACTCATCTCAACCACCTCCTTCCTTTGTAGACTCCCTGCAACAACTATAACATCGCCGCCCTTATGTGTGGGAATCTTTAGGAAGGAGCCTTCAAGACTACCCTCTCATCTCAAACCTGAATGTATTATACTCATCCATTATATACCATAAAGAGCTTGCATGCAATAAGTTATCAAACATTTGTTCTATTTTGAAATGACTATCCTGCAAAGCCTTTCCCAAGACAATCCGCAACACGATGTCGCGGCAAACGCCTCATCTTTCATATAACGGCCTAGCAGTCGCGACGCCGATGAGCAGTGACCCTCGAAGCCCTTCTTCCTGGCGGTGCTCGCCACCTAGTATGTTGAGTGCGCTAGCACGAATTACCTTTACAACATACAAGAAGCCGGTTGCATGGGCGAGCAGCTAGTATGTTGAGAGCGTTAGCACGAATTACCTTTACAACATACATGAGGCTTTGCCTGCGACCAGCCCCAGCGAATCGGTGTGGTGTGCTACAGGAACTATTATACTAGGAGCCAATTCCGGGACCCAGACCATGCACACCCTTGCGCGGACTGCTTTGTTCTGCGATGTGTAGTCCATCCTCCGGCCGCACGGCGGAGTCAAGGCCGGAATTCTTTCACAACACCATACTTTTTTCAACATATATAAGGAATGCGTAGTTATATAAGTCGTAAAATTCTACATATGGCATGATGAATACCATCACAATTGTTATCATAAGTTACGTATTTTGCTGCATCTTTTACATGACTTTCAGCGTTTCCCATAGCAACACTATACTTGTATTCTGATAGCATTTCTATATCATTGACATCATCACCAAAGACTGCTATTTCATCTTTTTCGAAACCCAAACACACTCGAATTTTTTCTATACTCTTCAATTTATTAACATTCTGTCCCATTATTTGAAAGCATTTGCCTTTGTCGGTCAAATAAAACTGTGCTTTTTCATGGCATAATGCTTCTAAAGAAGCAATCAGCTCATCATTTAATGGTGTTACTGAATCTATTAGGTTAGCAAAAAATATAAGTATTTTAATAGTTTTGAGATTTTCGATTTGATGCAATGAAAGTGCATCTTGAGCAGTTACACCCCAGCTTTTGTAACCTTTATCCTCGAGTGGAAAACGAAACGCATGTTTTTCGCTATCCAATTGCAATGCAACATTGAGATTATCATATTCACAAACATAGTTTATAGTTTTCTGAACTATTTCACTAGACACAAACTGGTAATCTGATTGCTCATCTATTTTTATACATCCTCCGTTATAGTATGTGCCTCCATCAAAAAGAGACAATGTATTTTCATCCCATGAAAGCATTCGGTCTAAAAGTGGTGGCCGTGCAGTAGCGATAAAGAGCTTTATTCCGCTTTCTTTACACTTTTCAAGAGTCAGTCTTGTCTGTCGGGATAGTATCCGTTCGCTATTTAAGAGCGTACCATCTAAATCAAAGAACATAGCTTTTATCATATCAATCCCCCTCATTTTTGCCAATAGAACAGAAAATAAATGATTTATAGTTCGTAATTCAACCATTTCGCAGGGCGTCCATTTTCGCCCGACGGCTGGAAGCCCGGGCGACGTCCGATGAAACGCATTACGCATAACGGCTCAGCAGTCGCGACATTCCTGAACCGAACCTGCAGAGCCTTACTCCCTGGCGGTGCTTGCACACGGTAAAGGAATGTGGTGTGCTACAGGAACTATTATACTAGGAGCCAATTCCGGGACCCAGACCATGCACACCCTCGCGCGGACTGCTTTGATATGTGAAGGACTGTGCCCTTTGCCGAAGCCACGGATGGCGTAGGCGAAAACTCCAAAGCCTTTCCTACTTTTCCACGACAATACATCCTTCTTTTATAACCATCTTTATGTTATATATACATTCTAAATCATCTAACGGGTTTCCTCCAACAATGAACAAATCTGCGATTTTGCCTCTTTCAACGGTCCCAACTTCTTGATTTATTGCACATATT
>JAAYBT010000134.1 GCA_012730015.1 Clostridiaceae bacterium | reverse complement strand
ATGAAGCAGCACCGCAGCATGAAGCAGCATTATAACATTGTAAATTAGCGCAACTGTAAATTAGCGCATTGGGAGGATTGTATGGCCGGTCAGATTAAGGTTGCCGGGATAGTGAAGGAGTCCATTGTAGACGGGCCGGGCATAAGGTATGTGGTTTTTACCCAAGGCTGCAAACACAATTGTCCCGGCTGCCACAACCTGCAGACCCATTCCTTTGAGGGTGGCTCCATGATGGATGTGGGAATTATTCTTCAGCAGATAAAAGAGAATCCGCTGCTGGACGGGATTACCTTAAGCGGAGGAGAGCCTCTTGAGCAGGCCGAAGAGCTTGTGGAGCTCGCCGCTAAGGTCAAGGAGATGAAGCTCAGCGTAATCATATACACCGGCTACACCTATGAGCAAATAATTGAAAACAGTGAAAACAGGCCTGGCTGGAAGAGACTGCTCCAGTATACGGACATCCTTGTTGACGGGCCCTTTATACAGGAGCTGGCTGACCCCTTGCTGCCTTTTAGAGGCTCCAGCAATCAGCGTGTGATTAATCTAAAATTAGAGGCACCAGCAATCGGTGTGTGATTAATCTGAAATTAGAGGCACCAGCAAGTGGAAAGTGGCATCAAGGTGTGCAAAAGCTCCATCTCTGGGCAGCGGATTGTTCGATTCTCCGTTGTTGAGCCAAATAATGCACTTGAATCATGTATTATGTAACTTCATTATCCGATATATACCAATTTATCAAAAATAATTGCCCATAAGTGGAAAATTTGCTCACTATGATGTGAAATATTCCATATATTAAATAGCCAATGGTCTCGACCCGGCAGAGCATACTGCCATCACATCACGATCACAGCAAAATAGGCGCCATCCCCTGCGGGACAACGCCTATTGCCTGTTTCTTCGTATCGGTTTGGGGTCATTTTTCAATAACCATCCCTATTGAACGACCTGCTGCTTGCACTGGCGGCACTTGATCAGTCACATCAGTTATGATTCCACCTCTTATTAGGGTATTCTGCCATGTTACATGTTTCGAACTCCGCTATACAATATATTGAGGGTAGAATGAAAGTTTGTCATTATATACTGTACAGCTAAGTTTTGAGTAGGGTTACATCGCAAAAGCCTGTATTAAGCCTGTTCTTCTGTCTCCTCCAGTATTTCTACCATAGCTTCCTTAATGATGACTGGGTTAGCTCTGCCGGAGGTCTTTTTCATTACCTGGCCCACCAGCGCCTGAAGCACAGCGGTTTTGCCCTTCCTGTAATCAGCCGTCAGCTTAGGCTGCTCAGTGACCACCTGCCTTGCAATCTCTATGAGCTCATCCTTATCATTAATCTGCTCCAGTCCCTCTTTTCGAACCAGCTCCACCGGATTCTGATCCTTTTCCCACAGCATATTAAGCACCTTCTTACTCGTGCTGCTATTTATTTTGCCGTCACCTGTCATTTGCACAAGCCCTGCAAAGTTTGCTGCTGAAATGGGTATGTCAACCTCATCCTGGGTTAGTAGACGCATAACCTCCGTTTGTATAAGGTTCGCCGCAAGCACCGGATAATTAGTGTTTTCCACAACGGCTTCAAAGTAGTCGGATATCTCCTTCTGCATTGTTATCTGCTCAGCCGCATAGGGGGTCATTTCATATTGCTTCACATACTCCTGCTTGCGCTGATCCGGAAGCACTGGAATTTTACTGCTCAGGTCTCTAAGCCTTTCCTCCGAAATACGGATGGGAGCAAGGTCGGGGTCAGGGAAATAGCGATAATCATCAGCGTCCCCCTTGGTGCGCATTGAGAAGGTTTTACCAGACTGCTGATCAAAGCGTCTGGTTTCCTGCACGATGGCTTCACCGGCTTCAACCGACTCCACTTGGCGCTTAAACTCATATTCAATTGCCTTCATAATGAATTGGAAGCTATTGAGGTTTTTCATTTCCGTTCGTGTACCCAGAGACGTCTCACCCTTCTTGCGCACAGAAAGATTCACATCACAGCGCATGGAGCCCTCATTCATTTTGCAGTCGGAGACGCCGGTATAGAGGATGATGGCCCTGAGCTTTTGCAGATATGCGTTGGCTTCCTCTGCCGAGCGGATATCAGGCTCCGATACTATCTCAATCAGTGGGACACCACCGCGGTTGCAATCAATGAAGGTACCCTTGCTATCCTCATGTATCAGCTTGCCGGCATCCTCCTCAATGTGTATACGGTTAATGCCAATACGCTTGGCATCGCCCTTTTCAGTCTCGATATCGATATAGCCGTCATGACAAAGGGGCAGATCTAGTTGCGAGATCTGGTAAGCCTTCGGTAAGTCGGGATAGAAGTAGTTTTTCCTGTCTTCTATTGAAAAGTGTGTAATTTGGCAATTAGTAGCCAAGCCCGCCATAATGGCATAATTGACTGCCTGTTCATTAAGTACGGGTAACGTGCCGGGCATGCCCAGGCAAACCGGGCAGCATTGTGTATTAGGCTCGGCTCCAAAGGTTGTCGGGCAATTGCAGAAGAGCTTTGTAGCTGTTTTAAGCTCCACATGCACTTCAAGACCAATAACCATTTCATAATTTGCTATTGATGCCATAGTTACTTTCCCCCCTTCATGCTCTGTTCATATGCATATGCCGCACGGTACAAGGTTGCCTCGCTGAAGGCCTTTCCTGCAAGCTGCATTCCAATGGGCATACCCTGTGAATCCTTGCCGCATGGTATGGACAGGGAAGGAATTCCGGCTATGTTTGCCGGGACCGTGTAAAGGTTATCTTGATAGGGCTCAAGTGGCGTTCCGACCTTATCTCTCAGCTTGTATGCCGTCGTCGGGGATACAGGTGATATAATAAGGTCAAAGCGGTCAAAAATCGTATTTAGATCCTTTATTATTAATGTGCGAACCTGCATGGCCTTTTTATAGTATGCATCGTAGTTATCTGCGCTGAGCACAAAGTTCCCGAGCATAATGCGACGCTTTACTTCTCGGCCGAAGCCTTCGCTCCTGGTCTTCTTGTAGAGCTGGTCGATGTCTTCATAGTCCTGTGCGCAATAGCCATATTTTACGCCATCAAATCGAGCCAGATTGGATGAGGCCTCCGCACTGGAGATGACACAATAGGCAGGCAGTGCATATTTTAGATTAGGTAGAGAAACCTCTTCCACGTGTGCCCCGAGCTTTTCGTAATGCTTTGTGGCATTGAGTACAGCTTCTCTGACATCATCAGATAAACCTCCGGAAAGATATTCCTTGGGCAGCGCTATTCGCAAGCCATTTACTCCGCCCTCAATGTCTGATGTAAAATCGCTGTCAGGATGGGCAACAGATGTGGAATCGAGGGAATCCTGTCCAATAAGTGCATTGAGTACCAATGCAGAATCTCGAACATCCTTTGTCAGGGGGCCGATTTGATCAAGGGAAGAAGCAAAAGCGACCAAGCCGTAACGCGAAACCGTCCCATAGGTCGGCTTCATTCCAACTAGACCACAAAATGAGGCCGGCTGGCGAATAGAGCCGCCTGTATCAGTGCCCAGCGTAAAGGCTGCTTCATTTGCTGCTACAGCAGCGCTGGATCCTCCTGAACTACCTCCCGGAACACGATCTAAATCCAGGGGGTTCCTGGTCTTCTTAAAGTAAGAATTTTCTGTGGTGGACCCCATGGCAAACTCGTCCATATTCGTTTTTCCCACAATAATTACATGCTGCGCCGCCAGCTTTTCCATAACTGTAGCATTATATGGAGGAACGAAGCCTTCCAGCATTTTAGATGCGCAGGTGGTGGGGATGCCTGCTGTGCAGATGTTATCCTTAATTCCTGCGGGAATACCTGCCAACGCAGGTAGCTGTTGCCCTGCAGCACGTAGCTTATCAACTTTCTCAGCCTGCTTCCTTGCCAGTTCTGCGGTAATTGTTATATATGAGTGTACGTCAGGTTCTTTTAATGAAATCTCTTTAAGATATGCATCGACCACCTCAACAGAGGTGATTGATCTTGCCTGTAAAAGCCGAGACAACTGAGAAACCGTCATTTCTGTAATAGGCTCTGTCGATCTTACATTGGTCTTTCCTGCAACATTCTCAGCTTTACTTATCTTTTTATCATCTATAGACATTTGCGCTCCTCCTTTCCTATTCTACAATCTGCGGCACGAAAATATACCCATCCTGCTTTTGGGGCGTGTTTTCCAAGAGCTCCTCCCGAGTAAAGGTCACCTTGGGAAGGTCCGGCCTGAAAACATTTTCTTTATTTACTATATGACATGTAGCAGGAATATCGGCTGTATCAGCCTGACTCAGCTGACCGGCGAAAGCAATAATGTCCTGCATCTCACGCTCTATTGAGGTTCTTTCATCATCAGCCAGATAAAACATTGAATGGGAGGCAACATTGTCCATGTTAATGGAGGGTAATGATTTGCCTGTTGGGCTTTTCACTGTGCCTGTTTCGCCTTGAGTCATATTAAGACCCAATATTTCGAGCTGGGACTGATCAACTGTACTGGGGGCGTCGGTCATCACGCAGGAACCGTCCTTTATCTTCGGGAAGGCAATGATATCGCGCAGGGAGTCCGCACCAATCATTAACATAACAAGGCGGTCGAGGCCAAAGGCAAAGCCGCCGTGGGGCGGTGTCCCGTACTGGAAGGCATCGATCATGAATCCGAAGCGTTCCTTGGCTTCATCCGGAGTAAAGCCCAGCGCCTCAAACATTTTTTGCTGGATGTCCTTTTTATGAATACGTATGCTGCCGCTGCCCAGCTCAATGCCGTTAAGCACCAGATCATAGGCCTGTGAGCGAACCCTTGCCGGATCGCTGATCAGGTAAGGGATGTCCTCGGGATAGGGCATTGTAAAGGGGTGGTGGGTAGCGATATAACGCTTTTCTTCTTCTGAGTACTCAAACTGTGGGAAGCTAGTGACGAATAACAGCTTGTAATCGTCGGCACGGCGAAGCTTCAGCATGTCTGCCAAATATAAGCGAAGCCCACCCAAGGTGCGGCATACGGTGCTGTACTTGTCAGCACTAAATAGAATAAAATCGCCCGGCTTACCGTCTACAGCCTGCAATAGATCACTCATCTGCTCTTCGCTAAAGTATTTTGTCAGAACAGAATAGGGCTCTCCATCCTCCTTAATGGCAATCCAAGCCATTCCCTTTGCTCCAAAGGAGATTGCTTTTTGGGTAATGTTATCAATGGTGCTTCGGGTCAGATCGGCACAGCCCTTGACGTTGATTGCGCGAATCACTCCGCCGTTGCCAGCCTCCTTGCTAAAGACTGAAAAACCGCAGTTTCGCACTAATTCTGTCACATCAATGATGGGAAGGTCAAATCGAAGATCAGGCTTGTCACTTCCGTATTTGTCCATAGCTTCACTCCATGTTAATCGGGGGAAAGCCTCATTTATCTCGATGCCCTTAATGGCCTTGAAGATATGCTTAAAAAGCTTTTCCAAGTGCTGTAGTATGTCTTCCTGATCTACGAATGACATTTCCAAGTCCACCTGAGTGAATTCGGGCTGGCGGTCAGCGCGCAGGTCCTCATCACGGAAGCAACGGGCAATTTGATAATACTTGTCGATTCCGCCTACCATCAAAAGCTGTTTGAAAATCTGTGGTGATTGTGGCAGGGCATAGAAGGATCCGGGATGCACACGGCTGGGAACAAGGTAGTCGCGGGCTCCCTCAGGGGTGCTTTTAGTTAGGATAGGTGTTTCTACCTCAATGAAACCTTCGTCGTCCAGGAATTCATGGATTACTTTAGAAACGCTGTGGCGACAGCGGAGATTGTTAAGCATTTCCGGCCTGCGAATATCAAGATATCGGTATTTGAGGCGCAGATCCTCTCTTACCTTGCCACCCTCTTCGATGGAGAAGGGAATTGGCTCCGCCTCGGACACGATTTCTATTTGCTTGGCAGCCAGCTCAATGGTGCCGGTTTTAAGTCTTGGATTAAGTGTTTCCTCGTCACGCTGCCTGATGTCTCCATTGACTGAAATAACGGCCTCGCTTTTTAGGCGCTCCACGGCTGAGAAGTCCGTCACAGATAGATTTTGAGCATTGAAAACCACTTGAAGTAAGCCTTCGCGGTCGCGTAGGTCTACAAAAATTACTCCGCCCATATCTCGCTTGGTCTGAACCCAGCCGGTGACAGTCACGAACTGTCCGATATCTCTCTCGTTGAATGAACCGCAGTACTTTGTTCGTTTCATAACATTCCTCCATTCTTATTAATATAACCTGTCGGGAGATGTTATAAAAAAAGAGCACATCGTCCCTATCATTGGGACGAAAGGCTCTGCTTCCGCGGTACCACCCAAATAGGCTGCAAATACAGCCCACTCATTAACGCTATGGTTTGAGGCTTAACGCGCCATCTGCGGCTGAGTCTACTAAAATCACCTTCGATTCTTTCGGTCAGCGACTCCGGGATGTTCTTCACTCAAAGCCCCTGCGCCGGGCTTCCACCT
>JAAYBT010000133.1 GCA_012730015.1 Clostridiaceae bacterium | reverse complement strand
AAATATATATGCTGATACTGGTATTACAATTAGGAAACCCTCAAAGAATAATCGGTTCATTTTCGGCTCGTGCCCTCTCGGGTTCGATCTCCCCATTATTTACTGCAAACAGAAAGCACCACCCATTGGACGGTACTTTTATTAAATTATATCTACTTAAGCGCAAAAAAAGCCTTCATAACTGTAAATCTTAAATTGGAAAGTTATACTGATGAGTTTATCTATCAGCTGATAGTTACTGATAACCATATAAATTTCAAGGAGCTGTCATTTAGTAGCAAATTCTGATTTCGCATATAATCCAGCTACAAATGCATCTACCACTTTCACATATTCTTCTGGCCTTTCTTTCTGAGGCCAATGCTTACAGCCTTTCATTATGTGTAGCTTCCCATTTTTTACACTTTGGGTTGCCCTTTCTGCAAGCTTTACTGTGACAAGAGAATCCTTTTCACCATTAATAAACAGAACCGGCATTTGTAATTCTTTTAATCGTTCTGCGTAGGCAGGTATAGTTCCATACTTTGTTAAGGAGCTCCTTTGATAATCCTGCATGGATTGCTCGGGATTTGGGATTTGACATAGGGTAAAAAGTTCATCGATCAACGCTTCGGATATTTTTGATCTATACCCTATCAGTGAATATTTTATACTCCACTTGACCATCCAACGGTATTTTGCAAACAAGCGATAAGATGTTTTTAAAAGCGATGTATTTACATACCAATAATAAAGGCTGTGCATTGGCATCTTACTGACTAAGCCCCATGAATCTACTGGGATCAGGGCTGTTACTTTATCAGGGTTTTTCAGGGTATATCCGATGGAAATAGATCCGCCCATTGAAAGGCCCGATAATACGAATTTGTCCAGGTGTAATTGATCCACAACACTCTCTACTGCCGATATGTGCTTTTGATAAAACAATTGCCCCTTCATTCCTTCAGGTCTGTCGCTCTTTCCATATCCGAGCAGATCGATTGCATATACGACATACTGTTCCGGCATAGAATTCATTACTTCACGCCAGGAGAGCATCGCAGAATCCAATCCTCCGCCGTGCAGTAAAACAAGTGGTATGTTTCCCAAACCGCTTTCATAAACCACGATATTGTACTGATTACATTTTAATATATATTCTTTCATAGTATTTACTCCTACTTGATCTATTTGATGTAATAGTGACTTTTCAAAGACAGCATCATTTCTTGAAATAACGGTAAGATCCCATTGATTTTTTTATTATCCAAGTCCTCTTGACCACGCATACAGCCTTCTGCAATGTACAAAATTATATTTACCAGTATCTTTGCATCGGACGAATTCTCAAATTGCCGATAATCAATACAATCCAGGCTCTCACGTATTCCAAGTTGCGTCATCTCTTCCTTCATTATTTGCAGTTCAAATTTGACGCTTTCATCAGACTCATAGTAAGCTCTAGTCGCGAATTTAATCAGGTAAGGATAATCACGCATGATTATAAGCCTGCATTCGACGGTCTGATTTATTAATTCAAACAGGTCGACCTTTTCATCATTTGCTTTCTTTACTTTTTCATCTTTCAAAAACTCGATTGCCGTTTCAAATAGAAAAAGATAATACTCTTTTTTGTTTTTAAAATAGTAAAACAATAAGGATTTTGAAATATTGGCATTATCGGCAATCATAGCCATAGAGGCTTTTTATACGGATATAAAGCAAATACTTTATATCCTGCATTGATTAAGTTCTTCTGTTTCTCAGATGGCAAATCATAATACTTGGAGTTCATGCATTCACTCCTTATTGACCTAAACGGTCAGCGGATTAACTTTATTATAAATCCATTGACCGTTTTTGAGAAGACCCATAAGTATGATCTGCTAGTTCATTCAATTAATGCTCAATTAATCAAACAGCGGGTATAAAACAGAATTATAGTAATCGTTAATAAATCGTTTCACTAAAGGGCAGATGCCATGCAGTCAAAACCGCATGGCATCTTTTGGATTTACGCATTCTGTAATAGTCTTGTGTATTTCATTTCGCTGCCTCCTTCACAGCCCTTGTGGCGACAAATGTCGGCTATTCCACAGTAGTACCAAATTTAAAAGAGCGGTCCCGTTTATCTCCACGGCCTCGATGGTCAGTGAGTCGATCATTCTGCTCGTCTATCTCGCCGCATAGCAGAGAGCTATTAGGGTTGTATTTCATAATGTTATGTTTAAGCTCGACTTCGCTTGATGTGGCATAGCAATACTTGCATCCATTTAAGCAGGTATTCGGCCAACCGATATCGATACTGTCAACACAATGGCACTCTTTTCTTTGGGCAGTGTCCTTCGCCAGCTCTTCATATCTTGTCTTAAGACGTGAAAGCTTACACCCATTCAGCCGCTCAAATATCCTACTATCCACGCAACGCGCATGCTCGATTCCGTATTTATGCAAATCAATCTTTTCTGCACATGTGTCAACAGACATACCGTTGTCTCGAGCAATTTCTGAGATTTTCTCCGCAAGCAGGTTTTGCTGTGCCACAACAATCTCTTTAGTATTAAGTGAAGTATATACGCTTCTGCCACCGAAATTGTATTCGTCGATAAAGCTAATGGTGACATTCTTTGTGTAGCCATTCAACTCAGTCGCGATTTTCCCAAATGCATGTATTTGGTACTCTATCGAATACTTACCATTCAACAGTATTGGGTCATACCGCCAGTTGACCCTATCACTACCGATTCTCGACGATAGCTCCTTAAACGTATTTATAAGTTCATGCTTATCGGGGAGATTGCCCTCTATGTCTTT
>JAAYBT010000015.1 GCA_012730015.1 Clostridiaceae bacterium | reverse complement strand
TTATTGTAGAATATAAAAGTCGTCAGAGGTAATGACGGAGAATTTAATTATAGGGGAGTAGCGCAATTGGTAGAGTAACGGTCTCCAAAACCGTCGGCTGCAGGTTCGAGTCCTGTCTCCCCTGCCATATAAAGTACCATCTATTGATAAAAAAATTTTATCAGCAGGTGGTTTTTTATTTGCCTTGAAAGGGCTTGAAATTGGCGGGCCCTTTAACTCTAACCTTTGCCGCATTTCCAAACCTGTACTTGCGTTGTTCCTTCCGAGCGTATCCCCTTTAGATTCGACAACTAAAAGGGTATTATTTTTTAGGGGTACTTGCAATGGAGTTTTCCATTTTATGCATGGTTTTTTAAGTTCCGCAACGCTTGGTTTTCATTGTACCAAAAACAATGTTGCTTCAAATAAACAGTTTCTAAGCATTGTACCTTATCTTTTTTAGAAAGAACTAGATGTCTTCTTGTGCTCTTACATAAAAAATACTTTCATAATCCTTAATCCCCATGAATTGCTGCAGTATTATGTAGAAGGTTCGCATGAAGCCATTATTGCTTCTGAGGAGTTTGAAGCGGTGCAAGAAGAAATGGTGCGGCGCAAGGAGCTGGGTAGAGCTTACAGCGACAAGGCTTTTCACAGTAAAATTGTGCGACGGTCACATGGGTAAATGATGCTGAAAAAAGGTAAAAAAATTTTTGAAAACCTATTGACCCTCACGCTACGGCATAGTTTATAGTATATACAAGATCATTCATAAAACAATGCGTGATCGAAAAAAACGAGGAGGATAAGAATATGAAGATTAATATTTTGGATACACGCAAGCTCTATACAGAGATGTTTTCCTTACCTGAGAATAAGCGAGGTGCATTTTTTGACGAAAAGTTTTTACAGCCTTTCGCTCCAATGTTAGAACTAACAAGGATGCCCCGCAATCCCGAAGCATTATCTTGCTTGGCATTATCGGGAGCAGATGACACCGCTAAAGAAATGCTTGATCAGCTAATAGCTGTGAACGCATGGGACGAAGCACAAAAGGCGATTGACTTTACTGCAGGAAATCTGCAAAAGGTAAGAATCGGAATGCCCGAAGAAATAACGCTTGGTATCTTTTTGGGCGACCCTGTAAGACTTGCGCAAAGTGAAGGTTATACCGGCGCTGGTTCCATGCCGGGGTATATTCAGATAATGATTGCCCCTAACGCTCAGAACCTTCCGAAACTTCCTGCGTGTATTGCCCATGAGTTCCATCATAATGTGCTATTCTTTAGCGCAAAGTGGAACTTCATGAATGTAACATTGAGCCAATATCTGGCCGTTGAAGGTATGGCGGAGAGCTTTGCGTCAGCCTTATATGGTGTAGATTGTATCGGCCCATGGGTGACGGGTGTTAAGGGAGCGGATCTGGAAAAGGCGCGCGGTATTATCGGGAAGAATCTTGATGTCGCAGGCTTTATGGAAGTACGAAAGTATATTTTTGGCGATCACCCGATGATTCCCGAGAGCGAAGCGCTTGGTATCCCCTATTGTGGAGGCTATTCAGTTGGATATCATGCAATACAAGCCTATTTGCGTAAAACGGGCAAAACGATTGCAGAAGTGACCAAAGCCTTCATTGATGGAGAAGATATCGCAAAACAGTCCGGTTATTTTACTACTAACTAAGAAGGGATGATTATGAAATATAGTATCAATAAGCTGGCAAAGCTGGCTGGAGTCAGCACCCGCACTCTGAGTAGCTTTCGGATTGACGGCGGCTTTTACTTGGTCACATCAAAAAGCTGCCGTCAATTTTTATCGACTTGTTTCCGCGAACGGATAAAAACAGTAGATCCCACCTGTACCAAGGCTTTCGGGCTTTGGTATTTTTCTTTGGATAGGTCGATGTTGACATTTTGATGGCACATGAATCATAACGATACCAAAGAAAGCAGCCCGTTTGCACTATGTCGTTAATACGACTATAATTATATTGTAATTTTATAGTAACATGAAAGATAGTCGCTGTATGCGTTAGTGGGTTTTTGCTTCAATTTTTGTTTTTACTTCTACTTTTGTTTCTGTCTTTGTGCTTGATTTAAGTCTTATTTTCTTTATGAGCAGTTTATCAATCCAGCCCTTTTCATATTTCAGCGAAATATAGCCTGCAATGGACATAAACAGCGCTCCTATAGTATTAAAAATGAAATCCTTCATGGTATTTGAAAGCGCATCCCGCCCAACCAACTGTTTTCCATCAGCCAGCGCGAACTTCTGCATGTTCAGCCCCAACAATCCGTCAACAACATACTCATATATTTCCCAAAGAACGCCAAGCATTATTGCAAAGCAAAATGAAAACAGAGCCACAAAGGCAGGGCTTAAATAAATAGGAACTCTCTCGGACTTGTTGAATAGTGTAATAACTGAAAAGCCCAGCGCTCCAAGCATTGCGCCGCTGAAGCCATGTAGAAGAGCATCCCAGTGCTCGATCTGATAGTAGAAGCTCTGTACCTCTCCCAGATAAATTGCGCAATATAGGAAGAGCACGAACATAATATACATATTGCTGGGTATTTGTATGCTAAACCTTCTGGATATGATTCCGGGCAGGAACATAATGAATACTCCAAGCGTACATTGAACAAGCATTAATACATATTCGCTTTCAGGCCTCTCACCTTCTATCTGAACTCCGCCGGGAACCATGATGATTCTAATAATTACATAGATAATAGAAAATACCAGCGAAAGAAATACGATCGTCGATATAATTTTAGATGCTTTTGAACTCCTCAAACCAGCTCGCCCCCGTTACTTCCCACATCGCACTACTCACTTCCCATTTCCCAGCTCCCGACCTTTACCGTATCTGTGTCAACAAAGTCCAGCACCTCGAAACGTGCCAAAACTGGGCTAAAGCTACTGTCTACCCTGAAAAACAAGTCTAATTCACCAATCATATCAACTGTAGCTAGCCCAAAAATAGGTAGAGGCACTTTAATCTCAGATTTACCGGCACCGGCCTTCTTCAGCATCAGCCTGGAACTATCGCTAATATTAATAGATACAGGCTCAATCCATACACGGTTAACATATTCGTGCATTGACTCCTCCAAATCCTCCTGGTCAAGACCATCTATTGATAAATCGGCATAGAAGTCATACTCCTCATTTGCAAGTGTGAGCTTATTCCCTCCATTAATATATACCGGTCGAAATCCTTCTATGAAATCTGCAAGAGTGTTGTCACTGGTAAAGGTATAGCTGCTATCCTTCTTATAGCTATAAATAAAATAATTCGAATAAGAAAATGAAGCGCCGCTCCCCGGTATGATTATGAATATATCCTTTGCACCGTCTCCATCCAAATCTTCAAATTCCATACTGGTCAAAATCCCGCTAAGTCCATTCTCCTTCCTCCAAAAGGAAAGCTGCTTCTGTGAATCCCCTTCCTTTATTCTCAGTAACCCTTCCTCCTGAGAATCCGCCTCTTCTGTCTGTCCCAGAGATAACCGAACAGCCTCAACCTGCTCATTATGTCCGTCACCATTCAGGTCGATGCTTGCACTTTGAAGTAATTCCAGGTTATTGTCCCTAGAATCCTGGGTGTCATTTGTCTGCTCTTGATCGTGCTCGTCCTCTCCCTTGGAGCCAATAGGTTCAAGTGGCTCCTGCGTGCCTGTTGGCTCTGGATTTACAGTGTCAGGTATCTTCGTTGACTGTTCTGCAGAACCATTGTCAATAGAAGTCTCAGGCGCATTATTCCCACCGCCATCTGTTCCGCATGCGAATATCAAAGAAAGCATCATAGCTATTGCCATTAATATGAATGCGCGTTTAATAGGAACTCCCCCTATCTTAAATCAAGAATTTCATCAAAAACAAAGAACCTTTTGAAACACATTAATACTTATAAGTCTATTCCTTCTCTCATCATACTATTAATCATATCATTCGCATCATGCTTTTCCAATCATGTTCGAAAAAAATATACATAGGTAGGTAGTGCAATAGTTACCAGGCATATCAAAAATACCTGGAGAGCACCTGATTTATTATTCCTCCAGTTCCATACAGCATAGCTTATGGTATGGATTGTTATCACAGTAAGAGCAAACAGCACAATTAATGCTAAAGCCAGCGACATCTCGCACCTCCATCTGACTATCCTTTTTTAGTTATAGTCTTCAACCATTTAATCTACAGTTGTTATCATCATTCCGGTACGTCTCATTTTCAGCTTGACATCTACTTCAAACCTTGTGTTCTTATATTGATTGAAC
This sequence comes from Clostridiaceae bacterium, assembly GCA_012730015.1. Lineage (GTDB taxonomy): Bacteria > Bacillota > Clostridia > Acetivibrionales > DTU013 > JAAYBT01. The sequence continues at coordinate 14,895 of JAAYBT010000015.1, read as the reverse complement.
CAATCAAACTTTTCCCAGCTATCCCATGTCAGATATTTCCTTTTTACAATATTACCTATACCACATATATCCGAGTTGAATTCATCTCTTGTTTTTTCTAAAAAATCCAGCACATTTACTCTTAGTATCTCTTGGGTCTTTTGCTCAAGAATTTCCGGATAATCCTCGTAGTCCAGATTGCTTTGAATAGATTCGTAATCTGCTTCGAAATCGATCAGGATTTTCACATTTGGAATACCATCGACAATTTCAACGGTTATTATCGGCTTTCTCCTTTGGGTAACATCTAGGACAATAATATAATTTTCATCATATGGATCGGGAAAGGTCATATGTGTATACTTGAAGTCTCCTGTAACCATCTGAAAACATGTGGTTTGAATTCCGTTCAATATTCCGACCATTTTTTTGTCCTTAAAAACCGCAGTACCCATGACTTCATTTTTTTGCTCTGCGACTATTGGAATGTTTCCGGCTGCATATTCTCCTTCCTTCTTTAGTTTTTTGCTCTTATCACCATTCTGCGAAGCTTTAAGCTCTCCGATTTTGTCATATTTCCCGAGACCCGTTAAAATGGCAACAGGCTGAACGCTGCTAGATTCACTTTTATAGTAAAACTCACTGGCTCTGACATTTGGGTAAAAGGAAGCATAGTCTTTTCCAAGCAACATTTCATAGTACTTGGCGGGACTGCCTTCCAATAAAGGCTTTACCTTCTTAAAATATTCGTCAGGTGCTTCATTAGAAACCATAATAAAGGCATTTGGCCTGAACTCCCTGCCTCTTTGAATCGCACTCAAATACTTTCCTATTCCTGCCTCAGCGAGCTTTTTTGATATCACGATTGCTTTTGTATGTGACATTGTAATTTGCTTACTGAGCACATTATTAATCAAACTAATGCCTGAGTATAAGGAAGGAGCTTCCACAGTAATATTTGTTGCTGGGCTCCCTCCACTGCCGCCTCCACCGCCGCCTCCACCGCCTTCGCTACCCTGACCTGCTCCAACTGACAAGGGCGAAACCAACTGAAGAGTAAGCCTGAGCTTGTTTGCTTCTCCAACATCAAGGCCAATGGCTATTGGATATGCCAAATCATCCACCTCGCGTTGATCCATGCAGCCAGCTAGAAGCACAAAAAGAAACAATATGGACACTAACAGTTGATATCTAGATAATCGCTTAATTTTTACATACCCCCTTTTTGGATTTCTGCCTCAGGTTTGCTATGATAAAAATCAAAGTATAAAACACAAAGGCTGCAACTCCATTTATTTTGTAAACAATTCCTGTTGTGATATTGATTACAGAAATCAGGCTCTGCGGTATAAAAGCTGCGCTAAAAACAATAACTGCAAAGGGCAGTATCAATGGCCTTAAATATTTCAGGCCGGCTGTTTTCGCTACTATGTACAGCATTAGATAGAATGTCGCTGTCATATATAAAAGCGCCGACATCGCCCAGATGAAAACAAAAAGCGATTCTATTCTCTGGAAGAATCTCCCTATGCTGATTAGCCTTGCCATATGATATGTGGGGAGAAAGAGCTCCTTATTGCTCGGGTATGGAAAAACCAGTATATAAGCAAGTGAACCTATTGTTAAAATTAAGGAACTCAAGCCAAAAGCTATATAACTGCTACTCCTAATCTTTTTACTATCCCTCAAAAAAGGTGTGATAATGAAGATTGTTAGAAGCTCGAAGAACACAGATACTCTCAAAAGCCCCATTCCAAATATATCCTTTAGCCCTGTGCCAAGAATAGGAAAAAGGTTATCCGAATCCATATTCGGAATAACCCCCGCTAGAATAAGAATATATCCCACCGCTATAACCGGAACCACAAATGCATTAATTCGGATAATCGCCTCCAAGCCAAAAAAGCTTCCCAGCGCCATGCCAATAATGAAAAACAGTATTACAAAGCTAATAGGAGATGCTGGTAAAGAAATCACCTTCATGTCCTCTGAGAATTCTCTCAAACTAATTACCACAGTGAAGAATGCTATGCTCGCCAGTAGTACCCCTGTTATGAATCTTAGTGGTTTACCTCCGGCAATTGCTGCTACATCTAAAATGTCTTTCCCCTCGAAGGGCTTAAATAGCCTTATCATTATGGAAAACATTATTAACATAATCAGTGTGGAAAACACTACCATGATCCATCCTGCTGTTCCTGCATCCTCTACAGTCATGCGAGGAAAAAACAAGAAAAGCTTTGTACAAATCAAATTTATTAGAAGAAATACTGCTTCCAATCTTCCAAATGTCATTTTTCCTTGTGTTTGCATATTACTGCCTTCACCTCTTCCCTCCGCTTATTCTCTTTACCCGCGGTTATTCCCGTTTCCTGGCTTCCATCCCATGCTATATTTGTCCTGTCGTGTTTTCTTCTTCGTATCTAGATAATCAGGCCTGAATTCCAGCTTCCACTCAGGTGCTCTGAAAAAAGTGTTTTTGCTCTTTGTAGAAGTTCTCGGTCCGTATGGTGCTACAAAAGGAACACCAAAGGATTTGACACTAGTTGACCAGACTCCAATCATAAAAAGTCCCAGTGTAATGCCAAGAAATCCTGCTATGCTTCCAAGAATGATAAATCCAAACCTCAAAATCCTTATGGAATAAGCCAAAGAGTAATTGGGTAATGCAAATGACCCTATTCCGGCCACCGCAACAATTATTATAAGTATTGGACTTACGATATTTGCTGCAACGGAAGCCTGTCCAAGAATCAATGCGCCGATAATACCAAGCGTAGGCCCAATCGGCCCTGGTACTCTCACCCCTGCTTCCCTTATCAATTCGAAGGAAATCTCCATCAAAAGGAGCTCTATTATAGACGGAAAGGGCACCTTTTCTCTAGCTGCTTCAATGGCTATAAGAAGATCTGTCGGTATCATTTCATGATGATAATTGACTATGGCAATATAAATACCGGGCAGCAAAAGAGCCAGGAACAGTGCGAAATAGCGCACGGCTCTCAGGAGATTCGCATAGGGATACCGCACGTATATATCCTCCGCCGAATGCATCAGTTCATAAGCTGTTACAGGAACAACCAATACATTTGGTGATCCGCTCACGATTATGACAACCTTGCCTAAGACAAGCATCTCAGAAACATAATCTGGTCTTTCAGTGGATATCATCTGCGGCGAGGGATAAATAGTGCTGTCCTCAATAAGCTGCTCCAGTATGCCCGAATCAAGCATATAATCAACATTTAAGCTTTCAAGCCTTCGTCTTACTTCGCCAACAAGGCTCTCATTTGCAACATTCTTAATGTATAGCATCGAACAGGGTGTTTTGCTTACTTTCCCAACTGCAATGTCATCCACAATCAAATTCTCATCCTTCACACGCTTCCTAATTTGAGCAGTATTAGTTCTCAGCAGCTCGTTGAAACCTTCCTGGGGACCTCTTATGACAATTTCGTTATTTGGTTTCTCTACGCCTCTATGCTCCCAGCCCTTTACATCTGCTGTGAATGATACGCAAAGGCCATCTGCAAATAGCGCACAACTGCCGAAGTTAATTTTGTCGATAGCTTTACTATAGGTGCTTTCAAGCGTTATCTGGTTGTGTGGCAATAGCTGCTTTAGAATAAAATCCTGAAGATTATATTCGCTTTCTTTAACGTCCATAATTGAATTTACCATAAGCGGTTTTAAAATGAAGCCATTGATGATTGCCCTGTCTGTCATCCCATCAAAAAACATAATGAATGCGGGTATAAGCTTGTTTTTATAATTGATAGAGAATTCCCGCAATATGATATCGCAATTAAGCGGTATACTGAATCTGTTTTTCATGTACTCGAGATTAACATTAATGTCATCAGATATTTCGTCAGGCTGTTTTGACACTTTTGGTGATTGCTTTTGCTCCTTCTGTGGTTTGCTAATACTGATAGGCTTTGCTTCAGCTGGCATCTTATTTGGCTTAGTTACTGCTTTTGCATTAGTCAAGCCCAAAGAACCATCGGGTCTATTACCGGATTGGTTATTGGATTGCTTGCCGGGTTGGTTATTGGATTGGTTTTCGGATCCCTGCTGCGCTTGGCCAGGGGATTTCAATGTAAATTGCTCTTGCTTTTTAGGCTCTTCAAAAAAAAGAAGCCTCCTGAATATGCTACCTATATATGACAAACCCTTCCCTCCCGACAAATACCATATTATGGTCTCCTATATTATCATCTATTTATGGGTGTTTTATTCATGCAAGGCTTTTACGATGATGATACACCACAAAATGCCCTCATCTGTCACTTATTGTGTTTGCACACAAATGTTAACCATAAAGTAATATATATGGAGAGGATGGTAGTTGCTATGAAAGGTTTTGAATCCGTTTCACCCATTGGACTTACTATTGCGTCTATAATAATTGCACTAATCTTCGTTATCTCCTTTGACAGCGATGATTTAAATATAATTGGTAACACTTTAATCGGAATTGGAGGTATTATGATTATTGCAGCAACTCAAGGCGCTTATTTAGAAAGCTTAACTGAAAATGAATATCAAAAGGACTTACTTGAAATGCAGCTAGAAAACTGCAAAGCAAGTAAAGCAAAATGGAAAATGCTATGATTTATCTTGACAATGCTGCTACCTCATTTCCCAAGCCTGAATGTGTTTGTCGCGAAATGGACAGATGCATGCGCGAATACTGTGCAAATCCAGGCAGGAGCGGTCATCCGCTATCCCTGAAGGCTGGAGCTGCTGTTATGGCTTCAAGAGAAGCTATATGCAGTCTTTTTAACATCTGCGATCCTATGCGTCTGGTATTTACAAAGAATGCCACCGAAGCATTGAATATAGCGATTAAAGGAACAGCCTTTTCAGGATGTCATGTCATCACGACGTCAATGGAACACAATTCCGTGATGCGTCCCTTAAGAGCACTTGAGCGCGATATCGGCATAGAAGTGACGGTTGTAAGAGGAAATGAGCTGGGCGAAATTGACCCGGATGACATCAGAAAAGAAATCAAGAAAAATACTGTCCTTATTATAAGTACATTATCATCGAATGTAAACGGTATTGTAATGCCAATAAAGGAACTTGGCTATATCGCATCGCAGTCAGACCTTGCCTTCCTTGTGGATGCCTCACAGGGTGCCGGATCGATGGCGATTGATGTTGAGGAGCTAAATATTAGCATGATGGCTTTCCCCGGTCACAAGGGCCTTCTTGGGCCTCAAGGGACAGGATGCCTGTATGTAAGCAATGGTATCCCAATAAAAACACTTATGGAGGGTGGAACCGGCAGTAATTCGGACTCACACTATCAACCAGATTTTCTGCCGGATATGCTGGAAAGCGGCACCCTAAATACACCCGGAATCGTAGGCCTTGGAACAGGTGCCAGCTATATAGCTACAGCTGGTGCTGGAAAAATTGCTGCACAAAAGCACCGGCTAGTAAAGATATTAATTGAAGGCTTTTCGCAAATACCAGGGGTTAATCTATATAGTGTATCAGATATAAATAGAAACTCAGGTATAGTTGCAATCAACTTAAGGGATTTGGATTCCGGTGAGCTGAGCTATATTCTTGATAAGGAATATGGAATATACACAAGAGCGGGCTTTCATTGCTCACCTGGGGCACATAAAACCCTCGGTACCGAGAAAACAGGCGTTGTAAGGTTCAGTCCAAGCCTATTTAATAAAGTGTCGGAGATGATCTATACTCTGGATGCTCTTGAAAAAATATCATGGAAAACAATATAAGAAGTCCTGGTAAGAGGGATAGTCCAAAAAAAATAAGCGGCATTCAGAAAACCTGAAATCCGCTTATTTTGCTGGTCGGAGTGACCTGACTTGAACAGGCGACCTCTTGCACCCCAAGCAAGCACTCTAGCCAAACTGAGCTACACCCCGGCAACGCATTTAGAATTATAGCACAGTTGGCGTCTCATTGTAAAGCATTTTAATTCCTACTTCAATTTACTCTTAATGTCTCTTCCCGGTAACCAGCACATAAATAACATATGCTATGAAAGCCAGTATAGCTATCGGCAGTACAACCCTTAAAGCAAACCCAAGCAGCTTTATTGCAACAACTGCCAGGACCACAATGATAGCTACCGTAATTACAGTACTAATTAGTTTTTTCACAAAAATCACTCCTCATTATCATTTTACAAAAATTCCGACCACATTATTCCTATTGGTCGTAATTATGCAGCACCTTTGCTACTCTGATAATAAATACGTAATTCAATGTGTAATGTCTTATACTTCCTTTGAGAACCGGTGAAAGATTATCTTCATTCTTATCTCTGCGCAACCTATTGTTCCAAGCTTCTACCTGCCAGCTTCAGTATTATTAGCGCAAGGGCACCACCAATTGCTGCGGTAAAGAGCTGTGGCCAGCTAAACAGGTTTACAAGCGTGGTAGCTACCTGTGGCTTCATCTCGATAAGCGATGTAAAAATGGAAATGGCTGCATACAGAAACCCAAACTTCAGCACAGCCCCCACAGCAACTCCTGTAGCTGTGTTCTTTTTCCTAAGCAAATGAAAGCAAATAACAATAATAAGATTACCGATGATAATAAAAGGTGAAAATGCTAAAATCAGCGGAGCAATAGCTGCCTTGTTTGTAAAAGCAGATACCAAGGGCGCTATTACCGAGATCGCCACTCCACTCCACAATCCGGCAGATGCTGTTGCAATAATCAGCACCGCGTTAACAACCGGGCCTACGATAAAGTTGTTATAGGGAATAAACTTCCCGAAGATCTGGAAAGATATCGCTATTGCTAAGAGTAGCGCCGTCCTGGTAATGAACTTTGTCTTGTTTGTCATATGTCATCCCCCCATCAATGTTCATTTCTGCCTCGATAGTGCTTTAGGCTGTTTTTCATAAGCTACTTCGCACTAATGATTAATCCCGTATTTTATATGGTTCTATTCTACACAAAAATATTTAAGCCTACAAGCTTATAATAGGGGAAAGTATTGATGGGTAGCATGACCACAGGCAAACACCTCATTATATAGTCATAGCTACCCATAATCGACTCTATTTCAGCATCGGCTGAAGCTGATTTCCCTTTAGTGCAGACTCTATTGCAGGTATTAGCAATTCAAAATCAGCTACTAGTGAGTTGCACTTTTTCATAGGGTCATCCTGTCCAAAAGGCACAAAATATATGTTTTTAGCATTGTACAGCAAACCTAAGTTTTTTGCATTTACACCCAGCCCGTCATTTGTAGCCGGTGCTAATAAAAGCGGTCTGCCATTTCGAAGATGCGCCTTACACGCCATTGTCACCGTTGTATCAGTAATACCATTGGCAAGCTTCCCTAATGTATTTCCGGTACATGGAGCTACTGCAAGAATATCCAGCAAACCCTTTGGGCCTATTGGCTCTGCCTCAACAATAGATTTAATAATTTCCTTACCGCATATTGCTTCAATTTTACGTTTCCACTCATCTGATGTTCCAAACCTGGTATCAAAAGCAGCAACTGCTTCTGAGATAATCGGGAATATTTCTGCGCCCTCGGTCACTATTTTCTCCAATTCGGGCAAGACCCTGGAAAAGGTGCAAAATGAACCGGTGAGTGCAACTCCTATTCTTAAATCCTTAAGCTTCATAGTTTACACCCCCAACTCTTCGATAATATTATATACTGTTTGCTTTATGTAACCAGCAGCAGTAACCGGAGCTACCTTACCCGGTAAGGAAAGGGCCCATATTACTTTTATCCCAAGCTCCTTTGCCCTTACAAAATCAACACCGCCCGGTTTTGATGCCAAATCTATGATCAGGCATTCTTTTCCCACCTTCTCCAGCAATGAAGTGTCAAGTATAGTGTATGGAATTGTATTGATAATCAAATTCATGTCGCCGATAACATTCTGTAGTTCATTTATGTAAACCGGCTTATGCCCATATGCTCTAATCCATGCAATATCCGAAAACTTTCGTGCTTCCGAATAAACATCCGCTCCAATACCCGTAAGCATCTTCGATAGCGTCTTTCCAACCCTTCCATACCCCAAGACCAGTACCTTACTACCATTGAGGGTAATTGGCAGCTCCTCCATTGCTAACTGTATAGCCCCTTCCGCCGTGGGTATAGTATTGAGGACAGCCATCTCTTCTCGATCGAGGATATCGATTGAATAAACGTTATATGCCTTTGCTAAATGAGTTATTTTATCGTTTATTTTACCTGCAATGAAAAGCTGGTTTTTTTTCATAATTCTAAACACTTCATTAATTTGTATTTTCCCGTCATGAAAGGGTGCATTCAATACTTCATTGTCATTAGTGCATGGCAACGGACCAATTACAATTTGAGAATCATCAATGGCCTCTTGCATATCCTCATTTTCCGGCAGTTTCATATCAAATCCGGCATTCTTGAAGCCAAATATATTCACCTGGTTGCCATCTTCATAAATTGCCTCTGCAAGCTTGACATTTCGCAGATCTCCACCGATTAGCGTGTATTTTCGAGTGTTCATCTAATTATCCTCCCAGCACCTTATGTTAAGTGTAAAGCTAAGTATTGGTAGAAATATACTTCATTTTATGTTGATTTGCCAAAACAAGTGCTTGTATTAGATAAACTGCATAACGTAAGAAAAAACCCCAAAACCTTTAGCAGTTCTGAAGCTTTTCATTAGTTTTCATGAACATATAAATGTATGCTGCCTTGCTATAATGATACTTAAGCAATCGAGAGCGAATCCTGTCTGACATTCCCGACTATGGAAATACCCTTCCTATCAAGATTAAAAACGCTGGTAATAATTTGCTCTATGCCTTCCATTGTAATGCTTTCAATCATATTGAGAATTTCATCCGTAGTTCTTATGTATCCAAGAAGCAATTCAGATTTCCCTATACTGCTCATCCTGCTGCTGGTACTTTCCAGCCCAAGGATATAATTCCCCTTCAGCTGCTCCTTTGACTTATCCAGTTCATTTTTTGAGATGCCTTTATTCAGCATGAGGCTGACCTCATCGTAAACCAGGTTTATAACCTCCTTGAGGTTTTCTGGCTTCATTCCTGCATATATAGTAAAAAGACCTGCATCGTTATAGACCGTAGGATAGGAGTAAACAGAGTAAACAAGTCCCCTCTTTTCTCTAATCTTCTGAAAGAGCCGTGAGCTCATGCCTCCGCCAAATATGTTGTTGACGGCAAGTAGGGAGTATAAGCTATCATCTCCATTACGGATTCCTTCAAAACCAATACAAATATGTACCTGTTCAGTTTCTTTTTCACGGACACTGACCTCAGGCCTGAATTCAACATTATCGGCCGCCTTCTCAGGCTTTTGCTCCACATTTTCTTTATTAAAATAGCTTTCAAGCATTTCTTCCAGCTTATTTTCATCAAAATTGCCTGCAATGGAAATAACCATGTTATCAGGAGTGTATCTCTCCATCATATAAGCGTTTATAGTTTTTCGATTAAGTCTTCGTAAGGATTTCTTGGTCCCCAGAATAGGGAATCCTATTGCACTGCCCTTCCATACTGTCTCAGACAAAATATCATGTACCAAATCCTCAGGGGAATCCTCATACATGCCGATTTCCTCAAGAATGACCTGCTTCTCCAAGGTTATATCACTTGTGGCAAAGACTGAGTTATAAAGCATATCGCTTAACACGTCCATAGCAATTTCAATATGCTCATCAAGTGTTTTTACGTAATAGCAAGTGCATTCTTTCCCTGTAAAGGCATTAATCTGTCCACCAATATTATCAATACTCTTGGCAATCTCCTCAGCGCTTCTGCTTTTTGTACCCTTAAATAGCATATGCTCTATGAAGTGCGATACACCGTTATTCAGGGTATTCTCGTTTCGGGATCCTGTTCTAACCCAGACTCCGGTAGATACTGATCTGACGTATGGTATATTCTCACAAACTACCCGCACTCCGTTCTTTAGAGTGAATTTCTTAATCATAAAGCCTCCCGACTAAAATGTTAATGTGTAACAGTGTGAAACAAAGATATACTCGATACAAAAAAGGACGGTCACAGATAGCCGGTCAGCCGTCCATTACCGTCCTTCCTAATCGCTTTTATTGATTGTCGTCTTTATTCTCAGGCATCGCATCTTTCCTCGAAAGGTTTATGCGCCCCTGCTTATCCACTTCCATTACCTTAACAAGCATCTCATCGCCGACCTTGCAGACATCTTCAACCTTGCCAACTCTCTTGTTGTCGAGCTTCGATATGTGTACAAGTCCTTCCTTACCCGGGGCAAACTCGACAAACACACCGAAATTCATCAGTCTCGTTACTTTCCCAAGGAATATCTGTCCCGGCTGCACATCCTTTACGATAGCCTCAATAATGGCAATTGCTCTTTTGCCTGCTGCATCGTCTGCGGTAGCCACAAACACTCTGCCGTCATCCTCAATGTCAATCTTGACGCCGGTCTCATCAATAATCTTGTTAATTACCTTTCCGCCAGGGCCAATAACATCTCTGATTTTGTCAGGATCAATATTCATCCTGTACATCTTGGGAGCATATTGCGAAAGCTCTTTTCTTGGCTCGGCAATAACCGGAGTAATCACCTCATCGATTATCTGGAAACGTCCCTTCCTGGTAAGCTCAAAAGCCGCTTTTATAACATCATAGGACAATCCATCCACCTTGATATCTACCTGAATAGCAGTGATACCCTTCTTTGTGCCGGCAACCTTGAAGTCCATGTCACCAAAGAAGTCCTCAATTCCTTGAATATCCATGAATGTGATGAACTTATTTGAATCCACCTCATCAACGATAAGGCCTGCCGAAATGCCTGCAACAGGAGCTTTGATTGGTACACCCGCATCCATAAGTGCAAGCGTGCTTGCGCAAACACTACCCTGGGAAGTCGATCCATTGGACATCAATACTTCCGAAACAAGTCTGATGGCATAGGGGAATTCGTCTTCATCAGGAATAACAGCCTCCAGTGCTTTCTCTGCCAATGCTCCGTGGCCAATTTCCCTTCTGCCGGGTCCTCTGGAGGTTTTTGCTTCACCTACACTAAAGCCGGGGAAATTGTAGTGGTGCATGTATCTTTTTTCTTCCTCGAGGTCAACTCCATCGAGCCTTTGAATCTCGTTAATTCCACCAAGAGTAACGGTTGTAAGCACCTGAGTCTGCCCTCTCTGGAAAAGTCCGGAGCCATGGGTCCTCGGTAACAAACCAACTTCTGCAGACAGCGGTCTTATTTGATCGAGCCTTCTCCCGTCAACCCTCTTGCCTTCGTCGGCTATATAATTTCTGACAACCTTCTTCTCAACCTTGTATATTGCTTCAGATATAATCGAACTCTTATCAGGGAATGTTTCTGCAAGCTTGGATTGTAGATCCTCAGTAAGCTTTGCAACATTTTCATCCCTTACAGTTTTGTCATTCGTAAGAACGGCCTGGCGCATAGGCTCGTATGCAAGCTGCATTACTGCTTCAAAAATATCCTGAGGAACCTCAGCAGATTTGTATTCAAACTTGGGCTTCCCAACCTCCGCTACAATTCCCTTAATGAAAGCCGCAATTTTCTTTATCTCTGCATGCCCCTTGATAATTGCATCAAGCATTACATCATCCGGTACTTCCTTTGCACCGGCCTCTATCATTGTAATTTTTTCTTCAGTACCTGCCAGCGTAACATACATTTCGCTCTTCTCGCGTTCCTGAGCATTAGGGTTTATGATAACCTGTCCATCAATAAGCCCGATTACAACTCCGCCAATCGGTCCATTAAAAGGAATGTCAGAAATGCTGATTGCTACAGATGAGCCAATCATTGCTGCTATTTCCGGGGAATTATCCTGATCTACGGAAAGCACTGTATTAATTACAGCTACGTCATTTCTCAGGTCCTTTGGAAATAAAGGACGAATCGGTCTGTCAATTACTCGTGATGTCAATATGGCCTTTTCAGAGGGTTTTCCTTCTCTCTTTATAAAGCCTCCGGGAATTTTCCCAACGGAGTAGAGTTTTTCCTCATAATCAACGCTGAGTGGGAAGAAATCAATACCCTCTCTTGGCGAAGCAGATGCTGTGGCTGTAGATAGTACAACTGTGTCGCCGTATCTTACAAGTGCCGAGCCATTCGCCAACTGTGCCAGCTTGCCGGTCTCAACCGTAATACTCCTGCCGGCTAGTTCCATAGTAAAATTTTTAGACATAAAATGCCTCCTTCTGTTTTATATCAAAACGGGAATGAGACAGTTTACAGAAAACGGACACTAGAAACCGTATCCTTCTATGACTACTCGTGACACCGGCGCAAAGTCCGGTTGAGCCACTGGCTCCGACTATTATATGACATTTCAGTCGTCACAGGCGCCGATTAGTGTACGGGCTCTAGTCTCTGTTCTCTGCTCACCGTAAACATCAATTCCGTTTGATTCCAATAGTTTGCTAGTCTATTACTCAGTTTCCCTTCAGCGTTTGGCTGCTTGCCTGCACGGCAGGCTACCGACGGCGGTGTGATATCACACCTCAATATGTCGGTGCCAGCGCCTCAAAGCACTACTCACAAGCTGAGGCAGGAAAGCTGAGTTTGTAATAATAGTATTTCACCATTGCATAAAAATAATGAGCGGGATTTCCCCGCTCAGTATTATTTTCTCAAATTGAGCTTTTCAATTATTGCACGGTACCTTTCGATATCCTTCTTCTGCAAATAATTCAGTAATCCTCTTCTTTGTCCAACCATTTTCAGAAGACCTCTTCTTGAGTGATGATCCTTCTTGTGTGTCTTGAGGTGCTCATTGAGGTGGTTGATCCTCTCTGTGAGAATAGCAATCTGCACTTCCGGTGAACCTGTGTCGCCCTCATGCAGCTTATGCTTCTCAATAATTTCAGTCTTTAATTCCTTTACCATAATATGGCCTCCTTTTTTTCATAACGCCATTAGCCAGGTAGTTGGTCGGAGTGTCCAGCAACCGAGCAAATGGTTGAATGCTAAAATATTGCACTAAGGTAGTTTAGCATATTGTTCCCAAAAAGTAAATGATTAATTTGCACCCCTATTCTTTTTTCCTGTATTTCTGGTAAATCAGAAAGGGTAAAAAGCCAAACAGAAAAATAAACTCCTTTGCCGCATATGTTGGCGGTTCCCCATTCAAGTGAAACTGCCTTGGTATCCTGGCAGGCAGAAAGAAGTAAGTAATACCAAGAATTATGAAAGGTATTACTAACACAAGCAAACTCTTTGTTCTGGCTTTCATTAGGTTTTGCCTCCTGTCGCTTCAAGTTCCATGCATCTTTTATTAAAGTGATCAATATGCCAGCTCAGATGCCGATAATAGTCGTTCACTAAATGGCTAAGCGACGTTGTATCTTCCCCATTTATCCATGCATTCTCAAGTGACTCACTTTTCATATGCTCAATAACACTTAGCAGCACACGATTAAAATTATACCAAAGTGTTATGAGTTCCATCCAATTCATATCGTTATATCTGCTAACCTGTATCCACTGCTCTGCATCGTATACCGGAAATACAAGCTTATCCTTAAGCTGCAATCTAATAAACCTTTGGTGGTTGTTGGATGCGGAATCTATGAGATGACCAACAATCTCCTTCAAGGACCAGCTTTCATCTGAAAGCTTTCTGCCGGTGATATTTTCGGGTGTCTCAGTCAACTTTAGATAGAAGGAATCAATGACTACCTTAAAGCTTGCTAAGTCAAACACTATATACCCTCCCTAGCAAATATCACCTTAAGGTTGCGTGGGAAGGCATTTACCCAGTACCCCAAGCCAAGCTGCTGTACCTTTTGCTTTAGTTCCTCAGAAAGCTGTTCCATTGCTAACCCTTCCAGTAATGACCCTGTTTCTTCCTCGCTGAAATCATAAGATTCGACCTTACTACTCATATGCTTCTTATTTGCAGGGCAAATGGTCTGACATCGCAAACACCCTACAAGGCTATTGTGTGACGCCATATCTATCCACTGCGGGAAGTCATCTTTGCTGTCCCTTTCATTAAAGGTGGTCAGGCAGCGCTCATTATCGATCAGGAATCTATCATCCAGGATTGATGAAGTTGGGCAATTATTGATACAGGCTTTACAGCCTTTGCATGAATCCATCTGACGGATTTCACACCAGCTATCCTCGGTACAGGGGATATCGGTATAGAATGGAGAAATGTTAAGAAAGCTACCAAACCCATCTACATAACAAATGTTGTTCCGGCCATAAGCACCCAGGCCGCTCCTTACCGCTAAAAGCTTTCTAGGCAGCCTCGGTGCGGCTATGACATGATAATCCTTGGGACTTAAATATTCCCTCAAGTATTGCTCAGTATTGTTTGGTGCAGATATAAAGTCGGTATAGGTTGCCGGTATGGGCAGGGTTATCCTCTTCCCCTTCCAATGAAAATTTACTTTCACCATCCATGGACTTGCTGATGCAACGAGAATAATGGAGCGTATTTCAAATTCTGTTTCCGGCAAATCAAGCTCATAGATATCATTAATAATATACTTCTGAAAACCGTTAAGATTATATCTTGTTTTTAGATCCTCAATATCCTGCTTAATATCCTCTAACCTTTCAATTGGAAGAATTGAGGGCTTTTCTCCATGTCTTGAGATTTCCTGCCTCACAAGTTCGAACATATGATTTCTCTCCCTGTCTATCTATTCTTGAGTTTATCTCCATTTATACTTATATATCATTATTCAACTAGGTATTTCGCTGTCCTTGGCTTTATTTCTCTGCTTTTGGCTTCCTTTTACAATAGGGCTCATACCTGCTTGTCTTATGATATTCGATGCATTCAATGCATTTTCCATAGCGCTCACAGCTCTTTCTCCTGCAGCTACACTCCTTCATGCCCCTCTCCGACATCCCATTCACCACCTAAGCTGGCTGTTTTGGTAAGCTTCTAAAATATA
>JAAYBT010000014.1 GCA_012730015.1 Clostridiaceae bacterium | reverse complement strand
CTGGCGGCATTATCATGACTTAATGCATAGTAGGTAAAATAGGATACCAGAAATACCGTTAGCAAAAACACCATAATTGTGTATAATCTCTTAGGCCTTTTAAATGGGGCAAGAGAAAAGCCCAAATACCTTCCGGTAGCTTTTTCAAGAACGCCTATCAACGTTTTGCGTCCTTTTCCAACCAAATAATAACCAACATGATCCTGTGGCGCAGTAGCTTCACATTCGCTTGCGCATTCTACCGCCACACGGGCTACATGGATTTCCGGTATCCTATAAGCCCTCGCCAGCCTCTCCACCTCATGCCTGTAAAAATCGCGAGACTCAAAATCCATTAATCCATATATTCCATTAGGATCCTGCCTCAATATTTGCTCTGTATTGCTAAGAAGCTCGAAAATCTCAGACCAGTCCAAATCAGAAATAAGCCGAAGGCCTGTAATCGAGTTGCTTATCGCCACCTGCATTTCTGCCTGCATAAGGTGTTCTGCTTCCGTTAGCTTCTTTATGGAGTAATATCCATTTTCAAGGCGCTTGTCGAGCAACGCAGTTACTGCCGAATGTCCCTTACCCTGCTTTCTTAGCCCTTGTATAAGGTGTTCTGCAAACGAGGGCGTAAGCTCATTTCTTTCATCAAAGTACCTGCCCAGTATTGCATCAATCTGCTGCTCATCCCCGCCTAACGAGATTATCCGGGACATGAATTCTTCTGCCCTATGCCACTCAATGCGAGAGTTTCGAACCTTTTCGCATTCATTACGAATACTTTCCACAAGGGATATTCGCAGCATAAGCGGGAGAGCCCAAAGCTCGCCCATAGACAGCAGCGTCTGGGATTGATATGCCTGAATAAATGTAGTAATTGTCTTTTCATCAATGCTGCCATTGGTGTGAGCTACCATTTCCAACGCAATAGCATAAACCCTCGGATGGCCCTTTAAATAGCCTTCTGTCAATATGGGCAGTCTGGAATAACCGCCTTTAGACAAGTTTCTCCTTATGAGCTTTACCTGCTCTTCAATAATGTAGAAATTGTCCAGAAGCCATTCCGCTGCAGGGGCTGTAGGAAAAGAACGCTTGACATCAATATTTAGTGCCTTATAAACATTTATTATAAAGGCATAGTTCTCATTCAGCCTGCGTACCAGCCAGTGGAGACTTTTCGAAGCCTTCCCCACCGGATGGTTTCTGGCAATCTCCATTGCATGCTTCTGCAATTCTTCTGCCGATAGTATCATGTCTCTCATTTGCCCGTACCGCTCCACCTTGTGGATTGAGAGCAATATTAGCAGATATATGATAAAACCAAGCAAAATTAAGTATGTTGCCACAATAAAAAAGTCCATTAAAAAATATCACCATTCCATGCTTTTTTTTCAGGTTCTTATATCATGCCCTGAAACGGTGATATTCATAATAAGCTCCAAATAATCCCTTTATTTTTTACAAAAGCCTCTCAAGCACATTAACGGCATCCTCATAGCCCATTTTAAGATTTTTTCTGGCCGACTTTTTACTAAAATCCATTGTAGAGCTAAGTCTTTCCGCTGGTGATATGCTGATGATATTTAGGTCCTTCTGGTTAACATGCCTTTTTATTCCTAATGAGTAGGTCCTCAAAACGATAATTTGCTTATATCCTTTTTTGCTTACAAGGTTTATTGGCAACACATTATATAATGCTCCATCAATAAATGATCTTCCATCAATAATTGTTCTTTTGAAAGCCGGAAAGCTGGCGCTTGCAATAACATAATCAGCTAGTTGCCCCCTGGGAATGTCCTCCTTGTAGATTTCCACAGCTTTTCTTTCGGTCAAATCAACTGTGACTACAGCAAAGCCTATTGGTGATTTTCGTATTTTATCCTCATCAAGCAAGCCCTTCACCATTTTTTCAAGGGGCTCTACATTCAAACCGCCCTCGGCAATAACCGTCCTGAGATTCTTGGTAAATGCCTTTAATGCCTCTGGCTTGAAGCTATTTCCCTTGTATTGCTCCAGCTCGTTGCCTGCGAACATAATTACGCTGCTCGGTTCAAGATCGTACCAGATATCATATGCCTTATCGATTTCACCTTGGACTATCATGGCACCATTCAATGCTCCTACAGATGTACCGGCAACCATGGATATCTCCAAGCCCATTTCCTTTATTGCCTTGCATGCGCCCATTTGATAAGCGCCTCTTCCCCCTCCGCCTTCAAGAACCAATCCGTACATCCCTTCACCTCCATAGACATTTTGCTGTTGTTACATGCTTTGAGTTGCGTAGTACAATCGCAAAAGCCTTACTCAATAAATTATAGGGGTGTCCTTACTGTCTGCTCCCTTGTTCTCCTATTGTAGCATATTCCTACGCTACCATAAATATAGTATGGAAATGCGGACGGGCATTTGTTAGAATACTCGATAAATCAAATGCCGAATCTCCAAAAGGAGTACGGGGGATGCAATAACCGATCTCGGCGAAGTATCATCAGCCGATTTCTAAGGGTGAAGCTCATTGTGAGCTGGGTTCCTCTATCCAAATCCGATAACTAACCCCGGAGGCAAAGGAGGGAAAAAAATGAAGTTTATTAGAAAAGTTGCGCTAATTGCAGTTTTTGTATTAACGTTCATACTATCTGCAAATTCCGCATTCGGCGCCGTCTATACCGTACAGAAAAATGATTCTCTGTATATAATCGGCGCTATGTTCAACAGCTCGGCTAACACAGTCAAAGCTGATAATGGACTCTCCGGAACAACAATTTATCCCGGCCAGAAGCTATATGTGCGCGCCAGTACCTATAAGGTCAAGAGCGGTGATACGCTTTATCTAATTGCTCGAAAGCACGGCGTTACACTCGCTTCCCTTAGAAAGGCCAATAACGAATGGGGTAATGTGATTTATCCGGGTCAGGAATTGAACATACCCGCAACCTCCGGTAGTAATGTTGCTTCTGCTCCGGAAAATACGGGTAAAGCGGTTGTTTCCTATAGCCCAGCCGAGCTTGATTTGCTGGCTCGACTCGTGCGGGCTGAAGCCGAGGACCAGCCATACGAGGCAAAGGTGGGTGTAGCTGCTGTTGTTGTCAACAGAGTCAAGAGCGACTTGTTCCCAAATACCATTTCAGCCGTAATTTATGAGGTAAGCAGCAATGGCTACTATCAATTCACTCCAGTTGAGAATGGTTGGATCAGCAAGCCCGCAACTGACAGTGACAGAAAGGCGGCACTTGAAGCCCTTAATGGCAGCGATCCAAGCAACGGTGCACTCTACTACTTTGATGACAGCGCCACAAACAAATGGCTCTGGTCTAAGCCGCTGAAAGCGAGAATAGGTCGTATGGTATACGTTTACTAGGTCGGGCTCTCTCACAATGGGCATTTTGCGATGCAGCTTAATTTGATATCCGCAGCACAATATATCGCAGGTATATAAAAAGCAAGTCACTATATATTGTGCAACCAGACTATACTAAGGTTGCATCGCAAAGGCCCCGCAATGCATGTCTGCCTCTGAAAAGCCTGTTCTTTATTATGGACATTGGCTTCCCCAGAAATTCCGATATCTCCTTATAAGACATTCCCTGCTGGTGATACATTAGGATTGGCTCTTTGTATATCTCAGGAAGCTCGTCTATTGCACTCATCAGCATTTGGGAATGCTCTTTACGCAGATAGTAGTCCTCCGGCGAATCGTTACATCCCGTGAAGTTCTCTATTTCATCAAGAGATACCGAGTTGAGCTTTTTGCGTCTTACATGGTCAAGACAGATGTTGGTTGTAACCTTTACACTCCATGTGGAAAACTTATATTGGCTATCATATCTTGACAGGGATTTGTAAATCTTTATGAATGCGTCCTGAGCCATGTCATTCACATCCTCAGTGTTTGAACTGAACTTATAGGCCACAGAGTAAATCAACCTTTTATACCTGGATATTAATTCAGTAAAGGCATCATTGTTGCCATTAAGGCATTCAGTTACCAGTTCGTTATCTGTTTTTTTAATCATCTTGACAACCTCCATGCTATTTCCGGAGCATCCCGAACTATTATCTAAGGCTTTTGCCCTATCTGGGAGGACGGATTTCTAATTACAATATAATTATAGAATTGCCCATGGCTTGATACATCCTCCAGACGAACAGATTTCAAGCAGGTCACAGGTCTAGTTTTTTTACCTGACCAGTTGGCCAGGTTAAGGGATGTGGTTAACAACATCGGGGAATATGCTTAACAGGCTTGGGGAATATGCTTAACAGGCTTGGGGTTGCAGATTACTGCAAGCCTGTGAGGAGTAACTACATACATCTGCATCCCCACGCCTGTTAGCATAAAACAAAACCAGTGAGTAACTTTTTACGGTTATCCACTGGTAACAAATCAACTCTTCATTTTACTTGAGCCCTACCCCAACAATTGACGTAGAGCCAAAAACCCCCCATGTTTTTCACATGGGGGATTTTTTGTTTATCACATGCAATCGATCAATATCATCAGGGCATCCGCGCCCTCTATACCAGCTTCTTTTGCATGGCAACTGCCACTGCTTCAGTTCTACTGGACGCTCCCAGTTTAGATAGTATGCTGCTCACATGGAATTTAACAGTTGATTTGCTCAGAAAAAGCAATTTTGCAATTTCAGGGTTGCTGCGTCCCTCTGTCAGCATTTTAAGAACTTCCTTTTCTCTTGATGTAAGCTCAAAATCATGGGAGTTCTTTCTCCCGGTTGCTTTGATCAACACCTGAGTAGCCTCGGGAGCCAGTGTGGGACGTCCAATATTCGCTGCTCGAATTGCATCTGCAAGCTCATCAGCAGTTGCATTCTTCAGTAAATACCCAATTGCACCGGCCTCAATTGCGCTTTCGACCAAATTATCCTCCTTGAAGCTGGTCAGTACTATGACCTGCGTACCAGGGAATTGCTCCCTTATCTGCTTTGTTGCCTGGGCACCATCCATTTCCGGCATCACAAGATCCATCAAAACAACATCCGGTTGAACGGCTGCGCATACATTAACCGCTTCTCTTCCATTTGAGGCCTCTCCCACCAGTTCGAAATCATCAAAGACCTGCAAGAAGGCCCCCAGTCCGCTCCTTACAACGTTATGATCATCTGCAATCATAATTTTTATTTTTCCATTGGCCATCTAAACCCCTCATTTCCACACATCATCTTAGCTGCGTACGCATGCCGCCCACCCATTCTACTTCAACAGTGGTGCCTTCACCATCACTGGATGTAATGTTCAAATTCGCGCCGGCTGATTCTGCTCTTTCCTTCATGATACCAACCCCTAAATGCTGGGAGGTGACAGCATCCGGATCGAAGCCTCTTCCATCATCAGAGATGCTCATCCCGGCAACGACAATCCCTACCTGCTCTTCTTCATTTGACCTTAACTCAATCCTGGCCTTCTTCGCCCGGGAGTGCTTGGCTATATTGTTCAAGGCTTCCTGTGCAATGCGGTAAAAGGCTGTTTTTACCTCCAGAGGTAATACGGCCTTACCCTTAACCTCCAAAGTAACAGGTATCCTTGCACGCCCTGTAACCGCTTCCGACAGTTGCCTCAGTAAGTCCTCAAGCGGAGCTTCCACAAGTGCTGCAGGTCGTAATTCAAATAAAAGCGTACGCATTTCCGCCAATGCCCCGCGGGTCAGCTGTCTAAGCTCTTCAAGCCTTTTTCTGCCTTCCTGCTCGTTTTTATCCCATATTTTCGGAATCACTTCAGCAATAAGGCTCGCAGAAAACAGAGTCTGTGTTACAGAGTCATGAAGATCCCTGGCAAGCCTGTTCCTTTCAGCTGTGACAGCCATATCCGAAGCTTGCTTACGAAGCTGTGTATTGTCAATTGCCAGAGCAGCCTGATCGGCAAATGTCATAGCCAAACCGATTTCTTCCTTAGAAATGCTTTGCTCCAGCTGTTTGCCATCCTTCTTGAAATAGAGTGCTATGCCACCGTAGACCTCATCCTTGCAAACTAAAGGCACCGCCATTAATCCACAGCAATTAGCATAAAGCCAATCCATCTGATGGTTTGTCACAGCACCCAAATGAGCACTGTCAGCATCATGGGAAATGTCAGATTTCACAATCGGTCTGCGCCCCATGAAGGATTTGCCTAATATGCCCTCGGTTGCGCTAACAATTACATTCGTATTCATGTGATCCTGCAAACCAAAGCCTGCCTGAAGAGAAAGCGTCTCTTTATCGTTGTTGAGTCTGAAAAGTGCTGCGAAATCAGCATGCAAAAGTCTAGCGGCTTCACGTACAATAAAATTCAACACCTGCTCAAGGGGTTGATTGGAGTTCAGTACCTCCAGTATGTCTCTTAAGCTTTCAGCTACGTACCTTCTTTGTTCATTTTCCTGAAGCCTTCTTTTTTCTTCCTCATACAGCCTTGCATTTTCTATACCGATTACCGCACTCGGGGCAAACATGCTGAATACTCTCTCATCTTCAGAATCAAACTCATCGAAGATTCTGCTGAATGCTATTATAACACCGACAGGCCTGGATCTGGCTATGAGAGGTACACAAATACATGTGCGCATCTGTGTTAGCTCAATAAGCTCAAGCTCAGGCGAATCATCAAAAGAAGGCCTATCCAGTATTACTGTATCATGCTGCAGCAGGCTCCGGCCGACAGCCGATCCACTGATTGGTATTCGAAGGCCAATTAGATTCTTATCATTGACTCCCGACAAAATGGAGAGCACTAAATCATCCTCATCTACCAAAAAAACAGCAGTTGAGTTGGCATTTGAAAGCCTTCTTGCCTCTCCCGCAATGAGCTTAAGGACAGAGTTCAATTCCAGACGGCTGGTTATGGCTTGTTGAATACTGAAAAGGGTCTTTGTTTCATCTGCTCTTTTGACGGTCTCATTGTAAAGCTTTGCATTCTCATATTCAATGGCTGCCTGATTTGCAAAAGCAGTTCCCAGCTCAACGTGATCCCGCTGATAGTAACCGGGCTCATGATTATCAAGCGTAAGGACGCCTATTACGGTATTCTTGTATACCAGGGGCAGGCCCATCCAGGAGTGGACACCTTTAAATACAGTATCCAAATAGCTACTCATGTTTTTCCTAAAGGCAAGAGCTATATCATCATCTGAAAAGATATCATCAATGACCAGAGGAGCTTTGTCCTGAAAAAGCTCTATGTCTGTGGGAAATGGAAAGGTATCCTCTTCCCCGGGCGGTAAAACTGACCTGTGGGCTATGACCACAGGCTTTTTGTTGTTAATGATATATATCTTAGCATTTTCATACTCAATTATTTTTCTGAGCTTATCCAGGATTTCTTCAAGCAGGGGTTTTAGTTCCTTCGTGGAAGAAACAAGGTTGGACACCTCGAGTAATGTAGTCAGAAGCTTTGAATTTTGTCTTAGAGCCTCTTTGTTGCCCATATTTCCCGTGTTTTCTGTGTTTCCTATGCTTTCCATGTTCCCCACGCCCCTTATGCTCTACACATCTACCTCTATTAAGCATTTGCGCAAATATGAAAATGCACAAAGGCTTTGTTAAAAATTAGTCATTGTATTCCTTAAATTGTATATCAAACCGCATAAAATATCAAGGACAAGAGCAAAGGCATTATATCTGAAGAGTTGCTATAAGAAAACCTACGATTCTCATAATTGAACACATCCCTTAAGAGAAGGATATGTTTTTCCTTAAACACCTGTGAAAAATATTTTGATTTGATTGCCTTGAGTAGGTGAGCAGTCAGGCTGACATGGCTCAAATCCTGCATCAGGCTACGTCATGGGTAGGCAGTAATGCCTTTACTTGTCCTCATGCGGGCGCGGATGAGTCGACGTCCATGTCTCCCATCGCGCGCCAGCACAATCCCTGGTGCTGTTATGGTTCATGGTTCTGCATTCGGACATCGTCAAATCAAACAGCCTGCAGCCATTCCTTCGCATGATGCTTTGATTTGAGCCATGCCCACCCTCATTGCCCTGCAGCTGCCAAGAAGTAATAACATCAGCAGACCAGCCTTTCAGCAAAATAATGACGGACTGCTGGTGGTTTTTTCAATTAATGGGCAGTTTTTTATGATTATTATCAATATGGTTAACTATAATCCTGCCAATTATTCATTAAATGTGATGATATGTGCTATAAAAACGGTAAGTATCAGCAAACATGCGCCCATTACTTGAAATTTCAGCCACCAAGCTACGTTTACACTAATCTCAAGAAAAGGATTTGGAATTCGGAAACACATTTGCGTCCAGTAATTAATATAATAAAAGTAGTGAGCTTTTTAGTGTACAAAACATTTCGTGGAGGATTTTCTCATGCAAACGCTGTCAATAGGCTCGAGAGGGCCGGATGTAAGACTTGTTCAGAGTCTGCTAAACACGATAGGCTATAATGCCGGCCGGGTTGATGGAGTGTTTGGTAGCCGGACCCAGCAAGCAGTTATAGCATTTCAGCAAAGCAATAGATTGTCCCCTGATGGTATTGTAGGACCCGCAACCTGGGCTGTCATTGACAGGCTGCTCAGAGGCTATGATACCTATACGGTAATGCCGGGAAATACGCTTTACGGAATTGCGCAGGCCTATAACACGACGGTGAATGCAATCGTTACTGCTAATCCGGGGATTAATCCGGATATGCTCAGAATCGGTCAAATGCTCATCGTGCCCTACGGTATTGATGTGGTTCCCCTTGATGTAGCTCCGACCTTTGAAATTGTTCAGCGCCAGCTTGAAGGACTAAAGGCTAGATTTCCCTTCCTGGAAATTGGTTCAATCGGCAGTAGTGTCATGGGCAGGGAGCTGTACTATGTAAGGCTGGGAAGAGGCACTCGAGAGGTTTCCTATAATGCCTCTCACCACGCAAACGAGTCAATTACAACACCGGTGCTGATGAAGTTCATCGAAAACTACTCCAAGGCCTATTCCACCGGTGCAAGCATATTGGGCTATAACATAAGGGATTTATATAATCTTACAAGCATATACATAGTTCCTCTTGTGAACCCGGATGGCGTAGACCTTGTAGCATACTGGCCCAATTATGACAATCCGGAATTCATAACAGCCGCAAGGCTAAACAGGACCGGACTGCCATTGCCCAGTGTTTGGAAGGCAAATATAAGAGGCGTGGATCTAAACCTGAATTATCCCGCCGAGTGGGAAAGGTCAAAGCAGGAGCAAATTGATGAAGGCATCACGAGCCCCGCCCCGAGAGATTTCGGCGGCGACGCTCCCTTATCAGAGCCTGAATCAAGGGCAATGGTGGATTTCACACAGGCTCACAATTTCAGAATTGTCATAGCTTATCATACACAGGGCCAAGTCATCTACTGGCAATTTGAGGACTATGCGCCACCCCGTTCTTTGACCATAGCAAATCAATTTGGCGCTATCAGCGGCTATGAAGTTGAAGCCGGTACGCCCGAAGCAGCTTATGCCGGCTATAAGGACTGGTTCCTGCAGGAGTATCGCAGGCCAGGCTTCACTATAGAGGTGGGATTAGGGGTTAATCCTATTCCTTTTGGGCAGCTGCCGGGAATCTACCGTGAAAACGAAGGTATACTGCTGCTGGGTGCTGTGGTATAAAACAATTTGCATCGGCGCTTTAGCGCCTTACTTGCGCGTTTTGTGTGTGTCTCGCCGTGAATATTTGATAAAATGTCAGCTTCTCGGGCTTATTGTGAGCATCATGCCGGGCTTATTGCTCGCATCGTGCCGGGCCTATTGTTCGCATCGTGCCGGGCTTATTGCTCGCATCGTGCCGGGCTTATTGTGATACTGTATGCTCCTTGAGCCAGTCCGAAATATCCTGATAAACCATTTCACGGTTTATTTCGTTTAGTATCTCATGGCGGGAACCTTCATAAAGCTTTATCCTGAGATCTTTTATCCCCAACCTTTTGTATTCCTCATAAAGCTTGTTTGTACCCACGCCATATTTGCCGACAGGATCCTCGTCTCCAGACAGGATGTATACGGGCAGGTTCAGAGGTATTCTCCCCATACCCTTATATAGATTCACCAGGCCTGTAAAGAAACATTCAAAAAAGCCGCTAGTCATTACACTACCACAAAAATGGCTCTGCTCATATCTCCCGACCTGCTCCTCGTCACGGCTTAGCCAGGAAAACTTGCTTGTGGGGTTTTGTATCCTTTTGTTATAGCTGCCAAAGCTTAATTTGTCCAAGAGCTTATTGGGTTTCCTGCTTCCAAAAATCAATGAAAGCTTTGCCAGTATATATGCGGCGTTTATGTCTGCCCCCTTCATTAAAGAAGACCCTGACAGTATCAAGCCCGATATATCCTCGCCGTAATGCTTTATAAACTCCTGAGCTAAAAACGAACCGAAGCTATGCCCAAGGATTATCAGTGGAACACCAGGGCGCTTTTCCTTTATCAGCTTCATTAGCAATGCCTGATCCTCAACGGACCCATTGAAGCCGCCCTTGTCCATGTGGCAGGAATCAGCGTTAAGCTCCCCTGTCCTTCCATGCCCTCTCATATCGCAGGCATAAACAGTATAGCCCTGCTTATTTAAGTGTTGTGCAAAATCAGCATACCTTTGGGCGTGCTCAGCCATGCCATGGAAAATCTGAAGTACACCCTGGGCTTGAGCTGTTGCCTCCCAGCACCAGCAAAAAATCTCCCGACCATTTGATCCCTTGAATGTAAAACTCTCCTGATTCATATAGCACCTCACATTTATTTGGGGTAACACAACAGACCCCTTTATTAACTGGATTACACAGCAGACCCCTTTATTAGCTACATGTATATACTTTCAGATCTGCCCTGGATCAATTGCTTTTCAGCTTTTCGGGTGCTTTTGCGCTTCTCAATAATTTTTTGCTTATCAATTTTTCCTGGCTTATGAGTTTTTCTCAGATCTACGCGTTTTTCTTAGGTCTATGATTCTTTCTTAAGCCTATGAGTTTTTCTTCAGCTTCATCGACGCATTTTCAGCATAACGCTTAATCTTCAGCGTTGTGGTCTTAATAAACTCGCTATCCCTGATGGTAAATGAGCTAATTCTTTTGTATAAAGGCATATCCTTGTTGGCATTCTTTACAGCCTCAGAAATGAACTTTTTTATGTCCTCAATAGAGGGTGCCGAATTTTTGATTTTTTCCCTAATTGTTTCCATGTTAGGCAAAATGTGAGCTCCCACTAGCATATCACCGGATTTATCGTCTTGGTAGCCAGTAACCATGGATTCAAGCACATATGGACTTCTGTTAATGTAAGACTCCACCTCTTCCGGGAAAATGTTCTTGCCATTTTTCGTCACAATTACGTTCTTCAGCCGCCCTGTAATATAGTAAGCACCGGACTTGCCAACCTTACCCAGGTCTCCTGTGTGAAACCACCCGTCCCTGAGGCTTCTGTTTGTGGCTTCCTCGTCCTTATAATAGCCAAGCATCACATTATCGCCCTTTGTAAGGATCTCACCGATTCCGTTTTCATCCGGCTTGTCGATTCGTACCTCGACCCCCGGCAAGGGAATACCAACCGATGCATTGCCATATAGGTTGTCCCTCTCACCAATAACCAGGGGCGAGCACTCGGTTAGACCATAACCCTGAAGCACCTTGAAGCCCATACGGTTCAATCCGTTTGAAACCTCTTTGTCTATTGCGGCAGCGCCGGTGACAATTAGCCTCAGACTTCCTCCAAAGTTTTTGTGAACACTGGCAAACATTGTGCGCCGTATGTCAATGCCTATAAGCTTCAATACCGATCCTGCAAGCATCATTATCTTGACCAGGATGCTCATTCCGCGCTTTTTCCTTATTTGATCCCATATTTTTTTATACATGTTTTCCAGAAGCAAGGGTACAGTAACCAGTATTGTTGGCTTTACCTCGAGGAAGTTCTTTTGTATGTGCCTCAGCCCTTCGTTAAAGGCAATCGTTCCACCGCTATAGATAATAGATAAAAAGCCGATTGTGCACTCATAGGTGTGATGGATTGGTAATATTGAAAGAGAGATGTCATTGCTGTCGACATGTACTGTTTTCAAGATCCCCATAATATTGGCACAAATATTCTTTTGGGAGAGCATGACGCCTTTTGCCAAATCAGTTGTCCCTGAAGTAAAAAGCAATACACTCAATGCAGTATCGTCTATCTTGTGTTCGCTCAGATCAATGCTCTTTTGCTCCAGCAGCTGTCTGCCTTTTTCAACAAGCTTACTAAAGGAAAGAAAGTCCTGTGTATCCTCTTCAATATCCATATGAATAAAGAAATCTACAGGGCTGCCTTCCTGCTTGAGCTTTAGCATATCACTCTCGTAACGCCCGGAAAAAATAATAGCCTTTGAACCGCTTCTGCGAAGCAGATTATCCTTTTCAGCTGCCGGTAGCTCTTTGTCGAGAGGTACGACTATACCGTTGTGATTAGTTACTGCCAGATAAGATACACACCACTCGTAGCGATTCTCACCCAAAACAGCCGTAATGCCGTCTCTGAGCCCAAGCGAAGCCAGTGCGGCGCCAAGAGCATCTACATCATCCTTGAAATGACTATAGGTTATACTTCTAAATTTTCCATCCTTTACTCTTACCCAAAAAGCAGCCTTCTGTGAAAAAAGCTCTTCACTCTGCTC
Organism: Clostridiaceae bacterium; assembly: GCA_012730015.1. Taxonomy (GTDB): domain Bacteria; phylum Bacillota; class Clostridia; order Acetivibrionales; family DTU013; genus JAAYBT01. Next base: position 780 of record JAAYBT010000014.1, on the reverse strand, counting down.
CAATAGATCTCTAAAATCACGGATGTGCCTGACCCTATATAGACTTTTTGAGCGCACCTGCCTCCACCTCGTTCATTATATTATGCTCACATCATACCACAATTCACTAGTGCCATGACACACAATATTGAAATTTACTTATTTTTTTCGCATATGAGTGTAAAATCATTCTTCAGATATGTCTCGATGATTTCAACTTGCTTAATTACAGCGGAAAATTCAGTGAGAATACCGCTTACTTCGTCCGGATGAAAATAGAAATACTTTTCCTCTCTGTCCGGTGAATCGACATGAAGCAAATTGAAAACCACAGCCTCACGGGATAGGCTGAAAAAGAGTGCCAGTGCATCTTTGAGAAATTCTCTGTTGTTACCCAGATTCAGGTTAAATATGCCTGAGGTATAGACAACATCAAATGAGTCGGGACTGAAAATGTTTTCCTTGAAAATATCGGTATGTATAAAGACCGCGTCAAGGTTCTTTTTATTGGCCTTTTCAATCATCTGCTCCAAAATATCAACACCGGTGTATTCAACGCTTAGACCTCTACTGTTGATGTGCTCTATAAGGTTACCGGTGCCACATCCCACGTCCAGAAGTTTTTTGCCATCCAGCTTCACTTTGTCCAGTAATACATCAAACCTGAGCCGTTGCGCCTCTTCGCTTTCCCAGCCAAGAATGCCATACTCAGGCAAATCCTTTGCCATATTGCACTCATAATATGTTTTTATCATTTCAAGCTTCTTCATGCATTATTGCTCCTATCCATTAGTGCTCCTG
>JAAYBT010000132.1 GCA_012730015.1 Clostridiaceae bacterium | reverse complement strand
TTCTTTACTATAAAACCAGTACAATGTTCCGCTTTTAATAAGCAAGAAAAAAGAGTGGCAAGGCATGAACCTTAACCACTCTTTATCTTTTGGATTACAAAAACACTGTTACGGCAAAACCACCGTTGAAAAATATAGTGCTCTTATAATTCCCGTTTGGCGGAGAGGGTGGGATTCGAACCCACGTGTGGTTGCCCACAAACTGATTTCGAGTCAGCCCCGTTATGACCGCTTCGATACCTCTCCCTATAAATTTAGCCGCATTTATGCGGATAAATGCTTTTTGGAAGTAGCTGGCAAAGTGCTAATCACTCAAGCCTTTTCTTCCCTAAGCTCCCTAAAAAAATCCTTCAGGATTCCGGAGCACTGCTCCTCTAATAATCCCCAGCTCACCTCGACCCTGTGGTTGAAGGCGTCGACTCTAAAAAGGTCGATGGCCGATCCGGCAGCCCCTGCCTTCAAATCCGAGGTGCCGATATACAGGTTCCTGATTCTTGCCTGAATAATCGCGCCGGCACACATAGCGCAAGGCTCCAGCGTTACATACAGGTCACATTCGTTCAGCCGCCATGAGCCGAGCTTTTCACAAGCCTTGCGGATAGCTGTCATTTCCGCATGAAGCGTCACATCGTTTTTGGTCTCCCTTTCGTTGTGACCTTTTGCGATAATTTCTCCATCCCTCACAAGGACTGCCCCAATAGGTGTTTCGCCTATCTTGCGGGCTTCTTGCGCTTCCTTAAGCGCCTGCAGCATATAACGCTCATGAGTACCGTAAGTGTGAAAATCCCCTTCATGCTTCACATTCATACCTCCGATAAATAAAAGCGAAATGCGCAAGTAATAGTGTTGTGACACTTCGATTTAGCCAGCCCGAGGAGCATCACCCACCTATTGTACTACAAAGCTTTGAAACAATCAATTCCTTTGTTTCCCGAAAGAAAGCTCACTTGGTGACCAAGCGTCTGCCCAAATGATATATCAATCTAAAAGGGAGAATTAGCAAGAAGATGAAGCTTATTATTAGAAACTCAATCATAACGCCTACATAATTAGTGAACCTTTCCATGAAATCACCTATCCCGACAAAAGTGCCCTTATCTTTTGAAACTGGATTAACCAGAATATCCAATATAATCTTCACCAATATTATGTACTTTTATAATACTATTTATGTTATCTATTTCTTCCATTTAGCAAGGGCATCCGCTAAAGAGGAATTAATGCTTTCATCCTCCTGTTGATTGAGAAATTTGCCAACCTCCCTTTTATTAACCTGTTCGCCCTTCCTCTTGCTGAAGGCATCGAGCTTCTCTCGATAACCGCAGGAGCAGAAAAAGGCTTTCTTGTCGCCTTCGCCGCGGATTTCCATCTTTTTGTGACACTCTGGACATCTGGCATTTGACAGCATGGAAATTCTTTTTCGGTAACCGCATTCCCTATCCTGGCAAACAAACATCTTTCCCTTTTTCCCGTTGACCTCAAGCAAATACTTGCCACATTCCGGGCATTTCTCACGGGTCATATTATCGTGTTTGTAAACATCTGCGCTGGAGATTACATTTGATACCAGCTTGGAAGCATAGCCCTTCATTTCGTCTATGAAATTATCGGGTTTCTCTCTGCCGCGACTTATAGAGGTAAGGCGTTGCTCCCATTTAGCCGTAAGCTCAGGGGACTTGAGGTCGCTGGGCACAATGTCAATTAGCTGGGTGCCCTTTGAGGTAGGATGTATTTCTTTGCCCCTTCTTTCTACATAAAATGAGCTGAACAGTTTTTCAATAATATCTGCTCTGGTGGCAGGCGTTCCCAGACCGCTTGCTTTATCTAAGGCTTCCCGGAGTTCATCGTCATCTATAAATTTACCCGGATGCTCCATAGCGGTAAGTAGTGTTGCCTCAGTATAGCGTGCCGGGGGCTTTGTCTTACCGTTGACCAGCTGTACTGAGCTTGGCTTTAGCTTATCCCCCTTTTTCAGATCCGGCAGACTCTGGTCAGGTCCTTCGTCATCGCCTGAATCAGGGTTACCCGAGTCATCACGAAATTGCCCTGTACCAAATTGGGTACTGCCAGACTGCCTCCCGCCGGCTTGCGCTGAGGCTTCTGCTCCGTCATATATTGCCTTCCAGCCTCTTGACTTAACAATTTTCCCTCTGGCGGTGAACTGCTCACCGTTTATATCGACCTTCAGCGTAGTTTGCTCATACTTAAAGGAAGGACTGAGGACTGCAAGGAACCTTTTGACAATCAGATCGTAAATGTTGCGCTCCTCATAATCTAGTGCGCTAAGATTGACATACTGCTCTGTGGGTATTATTGCATGATGGTCGCTGACCTTTGCATTATCTACAAACCTTTTTGTTGTTTTAATACTGCCACCACGTAAGATCGATCGCGCCGCTGTGGCATAGGGACCAGTGGAAATGCTTTTTAGCCGCTCCGGTAATGTTGGCACGATATCATCAGTAATGTGTCTGGAATCTGTTCGCGGATAAGTGACTATCTTGTGAACCTCATAAAGCTTTTGCATAATGCCGAGGGTTTCTTTGGCGGAATAACCATACTTGCGGTTTGCGTCTCTCTGCAGCTCCGTAAGGTCGTACGCCAGCGGAGGCTGCTCTTCCTTTGACTCTTTTTTCACATCGACGACAGTTCCGCTGTGTCCCTTCAACTTTGATAGAAGCTCATCCGCCTGTTGCTTGTTGAAGATGCGTGCCTGTCCTCCGGATTTTCCTTGCCATTGCATGGTAAATCCATTCATAAGGGCATTGATTGTCCAGTAATCCCTGGGGACAAACCTTCGTATTTCGTTTTCTCTCTCGACAATCATAGCAAGGGTAGGAGTCTGTACTCTGCCTGCGGATAGCTGGGCATTGTGCTTGCAGGTTAGCGCTCTGGTCACATTCAACCCTATGAGCCAGTCGGCCTCTGCACGGCATTGTGCCGATTTATAGAGGTTGTCGTAATCTCTGCCGGGTTTTAGGCTGTTGAAGCCGTCCCTGATGGATTTGTCAGTTTGGGAGGAAATCCATAAGCGCTTTATCGGCTTGGAAAAACCTGCTTTTGAGAGAATCCACCTTGCAACCAGCTCGCCTTCCCGCCCGGCGTCAGTAGCAATGACAAGCTCGTCAACATCAGGCCTATTTAGAAGCTTTTTTACGATGCTAAACTGCTTGGCGGTTTGCTTAATGACGACCAGCTCCATTTTTTTTGGCAGCATCGGAAGGCTATCGAGACTCCAGGTTTTATATTTTTCCCCATAGCCCTCTGGATCAGCCAGCGTAACGAGGTGTCCCAGTGCCCAGGTCACTATATATTTATTTCCCATAAGGCAGCCATTGCCGCCTTGATTGCAATTCAAGACCTTTGCCAAATCCCTCCCGACAGAAGGTTTCTCAGCTAAAACAAGTGTCTTTCCCATTTATATGCCTCATTTCCAAATCAAATTATCACTTAGGGGAGCCGCAAGCAAGAGTGTCGTGTATGTAGCAAAGGTAATTCGTGTTAACGCACTCAACATACTAGCCCGCCCCACAGATTAATCATACCCTATTTTGCATAATACTGCACGGTGAATTCATGAAGGCAAATTCCGCAGGAACCCCTTTGCATGGTTTTACGCTGAAGATTGGCGAGTCTCCATATATGGCTCTTCTCCTGGTATAGCTACTATAGTATAATTATATCTGGTATAGGTACTATAGTATAATTAATCAGAGAAAAATAGGTGCGAGGAGCGTAAATATGAAACCAAAATCACCCCGTGAGTCAATGGTAGAAATGACTGAGCTGGTACTGCCCAATGACACCAATTTGCTTGGCAATCTGCTGGGAGGACGATTGATGCACCTGGTGGACGTAGCTGGTGCCATGGCTGCACAAAGACATAGTAACCGCATTGTTGTAACGGCAGCCATTGACAGTGTTGAATTCAATCATCCCGTAAAGCAGGGGCAGATGATAACATTGAAAGCAAAGGTCACATGGGTAGGAAGAACCTCTATGGAGGTTGCCGTCGAGGTTTTTTCCGAGGATTTTATGACCGGTGAGAGAAAATTCACAAATAGAGCATACTTAACATTCGTGGCTGTCGATTCTTCCTCCAGACCGGTTGAAGTCTGCAAGCTTCTGCTTGAAACCGATGAAGACAGGAAGGAAAACGAGGCAGCGGCAATAAGACGTGCTGAGCGTATAAGGAAAAAGGAGCAGCAATAGTCGGTGCTGTGCGGCAGTTTCCCGGGGCGAGGTAAAAATATACCGAACATATGTTTGATTTTATCCATGCAATGTGATATGCTATTAGCGACACATAGACATGCGCTATTTTATTGCATGCCACGGTTGTTTAGATATGTGGGACTTAGGTAAAGGGACTCGCATAGCATGGGTGATTATATGGAATTGATGGATAAGCTTAAGGTGCTGGCCGACAGCGCAAAATATGATGTTTCCTGCGTATCCAGCGGAAGCTCTCGGAAAAATAAGCCAGGCGGTATAGGAAGCAGTATGCCTGCGGGTATTTGTCACACCTTTAGCGGGGATGGGCGCTGTATATCACTTTTGAAGATACTTATGTCCAACTGCTGTATTTATGATTGCGCATACTGTGTTAACAGGATCTCAAACGATCTTCCCCGCACTGCCTTCACTCCGGATGAAATAGCAGATCTCACAATCAATTTCTATAGAAGAAACTATATCGAAGGTCTCTTTTTAAGCTCAGCCGTAGTAAAATCACCTGACCATACCATGGAGCTTATTATCCGGGTAGTGCGGCGGCTTCGAGAGGACTATCGGTTTAATGGCTACATACATATAAAGGCTATTCCAGGTGCAGATGCCGCTTTGATTGAGGAGGCGGGGAGCTATGTGGACAGGATGAGTGTTAATATTGAGCTGCCCACCAGTGATGGCTTGAGATTGCTTGCCCCGCAAAAGAAGAAGGAAGCGATACTGGGTCCAATGGGCTTCATTAGCAGTAAAATTAACGAGACAAGTGACAACAAGAGGCGGTTCAGGAATTCTCCCGAATTTGTACCTGCGGGGCAGAGTACTCAATTAATCGTAGGTGCGACTGAGGATCATGATCTGGGCATCCTAAAGCTTTCAGAAGGTCTGTATAAGCGTTTTGGCATGCGAAGGGTCTTCTATTCCGCCTATGTGCCTGTGTCAAATCACCCAGCCTTACCGCAGGCGGTAAAGCCGCCTTTACTTCGTGAGCATAGGATTTATCAGGCAGACTGGCTGCTTCGATTTTACGGCTTCAAAGCCGAGGAGCTTTTAGATGAGTCCCATAAGGACTTCGACACTCAGCTCGATCCCAAGTGTGACTGGGCACTGCGCAATCTTGAGCAATTCCCCATAGAAGTTAATAAGGCGGACTATTTCCTACTGCTTCGCGTGCCAGGTATCGGCGTGCGATCGGCCCAGAGGATTGTCAAGGCTAGAATGGTTCAGAAGCTGGACTTTGCAGACATAAAAAAGCTTGGTGTAGTATTGAAACGAGCAAGATTTTTCATCACCTGCAAGGGTAAATACATTGATAAGCTAGATGCTTCCGAGGACTTCATCAGGATAAATATTCTGGCTGGTAGCAAGCAGCCTCCAATGGTGGAACCGGGCTACACGCAGTTGAGTTTTCTCCCGCCTTCTAATCAAGCTATGCTGCAGGGGCTGAGGCCGTGGATGGCTTTATCCGCGCCCACCGGTGAGGATGTGGCAGCCAGTATGACAGGTGAATTGTGATGCTGACATATATTTATGATGGAAGCTTTGAAGGAATTTTGACTGCCGTCTTTGAGGCTTTTTCTCGAAAGCAGGTGCCTGATGCAATCCTGTCGGAGCATGGTCTACAGCAAGATATCACATCATCCTATATTTTCATTGATACAGACTGTGCGAAATCTGACAGAGTATATAACTCGATTTGGCGCAATATTTCAGAGGATGCTTTGAAGAACTGTTACCATGCCTTCCTTTCAGAGGATCCACAGGCAGGCACTCTCATATATCGCTACCTGAAGCTTGGCTGGAGGATGGGTAGCAGGGTAGATCTGCATTTATCCGATAATACTGTATTTAACATGATGAGCATTAACCGAAAACTCGAGTTTGAAGTACACAGACTAACGGGTTTTGTTAGGTTCAGGCAGGTTGAAGGCGGCATTTTCTACTCAACCATCAGCCCTGACAATAACGTGGTCGAATTGCTGGCACCACATTTTGCAGAACGTCTTTCGGATCAGCCCTGGATTATTCATGATATAAAAAGAGAGATCGCCGCCTTATACAATACTAAAACCTGGATTGTTTCAGAGTTTTCGGCAGATGACATACCACTTAGCACGGAGGATGAAAAGTTATACTCCGTGCTATGGAAGCAGTTTTTTAAAACATTGTCGATACCGAGTCGTGAAAACCCAAAGCTTCAAAGGCAGCTTTTGCCCCGACGCTATTGGGATCATCTCACAGAGAAATGGTAAGAGGAATTACTGTGTCATTTCATCCCTTGTCTTGTCATCTTCAAACAGAGAAAGATTCATCATTGTGTAGTATAGATTCTCAATTTCATCGTATTCCTCGTATTGTTGGTTTTCCTCATTGTCAATAAACTCCTCAAGGCTCTCGGTATCATTTATCTCTTGGGATAAGCCGATGCCTTCAAGCAAATCATTAATTTTATCAAAAATAGCTTGGTTATCATTCATTATTAGCCCTCCATCCCCAGCTTTTGTTAATCATTCAACTTCTAATTAACGTTTCGGATAAGTATTATGAGCAATAACTAAAAAATTATTCGCTCTGAAAAAATACAAAAAAACCATGATAAGACCATAAATCGATTAACAAGTTATTTATAAAGAAATTTGCTTTAATAAAACTGTGAATTATTCACAATAATTTTTTTCTTATTGCTAGATAACTAATAATAATTCATATAAAAGTGTCTGAGTTTACTTGACAGGTAATACATCTGTAAATTATAACTGTTTTATAAGTAAAACGTTTCACGGAAACAATCTGTGTACTTTTCTAACAACCTTTTTCAATCAGCTGGTACTGTTTCAGCTGGAATGCTACATATATCATAGTAATTGGGTTTTGTATTTGTTAGCTTTGGTGTCTGGCCATATGGCTTGAACATAAAATTAAGGAGGATGATAGAAAATGAAGAATGTAAGACGTCTAGTATGCATGTTTCTTGTCGCTTTCCTTGTATTAGGACTTGCTGCATGCGGAGGTGGCAAGGAAGCTGAACCAGAGAAAACATCGTCACAACCCGCCAAAACAGATGCTGCAAAACCTTCGTCTGATGCGGGCGATTCAACGGAAACCGAGTATGAAAGGGTAGTCATAAGCTATTCCTGTCCTCAGGTTGTTGAGGGATATGACTACAACACTGGCGATGACTACAGCAAATTCATTCTTGAAAAATTCAATTTTGAATTTGAAGGCAAGAATGTGCCTTGGGGTGAGTGGCACAATATGCTCAGCACATGGATCATGGCGCAGGATATGCCCGATGTAGCTATTTTTAACTACGGCGATGGGACCCACGCTGACGCATCCAATTTTGTCGATCAAGGATTGATTAAGCGCCTTCCTGATGATTGGAAGACAAGGTGGCCTAATGTCGCTAAGGTGTATGAGACAACCAGCCTTGGGCCAATGCTTGAGGACCTATACGGCGGTACATACTTTATTCCCCGCGCAAGGTTTTTCTACAATCTTCCAGGTGATCCCCTTGCCAACCACTGGTCTTTATGGGTGAGGTCGGACTGGGTCGCCGCTGTGGGCAAAGAGGTCAAAAACAATTACACCATACCTGAGATACTGGAAATAGCCAAACTCATCAAAGAACAGGATCCTGGCAAGGTGGGTGCTGCTCTTGCCCCGATTTCCATGGACGCTGGTAACTCCGCAAGGTTTTTCCTGGAAGCCAACAGCACCCATTGGGACACATTCTATAAAGGCTCTGATGGTAAATATGCTTGGGGTGCAGCGGCTGAGGATACCCTTGAAGGTCTAAAGCTATGGTATCAAGCGTACAGCACCGGTATTCTTGACCCTGAATTCTACCTGCTGGACTATGAAAAGGATATGGAGAAATTCCAGACCCTTGGTGTAGCCGGAGTTTCTTACCTTGGCGGACAAACCGCTGACGTTGAACGGTTCAGGATAGACTTCACAGATTATACGGGCTTTGATGCCAGTGCATTTGGCCTGGCAACCCTGCTTGGAACGGATGGGAACTATCATCAGAGGGATTTGATTAACTTCTGGGGCGCGGTTTGCTTCAGCCCGGACGTTGATGATGCGGTATTTGAGCGTTGGATGGATCTCATGGAATTCACCGCCAGCGAGGATGGTTATCCTGGCACGCAAATGGGCTTGAAAGGCATTGACTGGGATCGTGATGCCAATGGCGATATCGTTTCCCTTGTGCCCCCTGGAACATTATTAGCAGGTGATGTCGGAGATGCAAAATACCCAAGTCTGGGCCATGTGCTTGGTTCCGTTATTTTATGGGACGACTTGGCATTTGATAACCCGAACGTGGCTGAGGAATACCGTGACGAGTCCAGAGCTCTTTATAAGAACAGGAGTGAAATCTGTACACCTGAGAGCTTTGCTAAGGTTGATTGGGATCTGTGGATGCACAACACTGATAATCTGCGTAGAGCAAGGGGCATTGATTACGATACAGAATTTTCCAATCTGGTTACGAACGCCAAAAGCGAGGCGGACCTGGTCAATCTATACAATGCTTGGCTTGAAGCACAGCAAGCACTTATTCAGCCCGTTCTAGACGAACTGAACAATTAAGATTAATTAGAATCAGATTACATTATTATTGCCAGGGACTACATGCTGTCCCTGGCAATAATAGTAATTTAGGTGCGAAAGGGTGAAAGCTATGGCTGCATCATCAGGTTATTCCGGCAAACCAAGTCCAAAACACCGCATTGCTCGTTTAGGCAGGGATATTTGGAAGAATAGGGGTAAGTACTTTCTCGTTCTGCCAGGAATAGTATGGTATGCTATTTTTGCATATATTCCGATATTTGGTCTGTCTCTCGCTTTTAAGAAATATATGGCTAAGATGGGACTGTTCGGTAGTCCATGGATCGGCCTTGCCAACTTTGAGAATGTATTCGCCGATCCGGCATTCATGAAATCAATTTATACTACACTTTGGATCAATGCTGGCAGATTGATATTTGTATTCCCGGTCCCTATTATCCTGGCGCTTATGTTTAATGAAGTGCGCTTGGGACGCTCAAAAAAGATTCTTCAATCCATTTTTACTTTTCCACATTTCCTTTCGTGGGTAATAGTTGGCAGTATCATGATAAGTGTTCTTGGACAAAGAGGAGTGGTCAATTCTATCCTTACCTTGCTTTTTGGCACGGAGCCAATCGGATTCCTGGGGACTCCTGCCTATTTCCAGCCGATCGTGTATCTGACCGATATATGGAAAAGTACCGGATGGAGCGCGATTATCTACCTGGCAGCTATATCGGGGATTGATACTGAACAATATCAGGCTGCAGAGATTGACGGCTCAACACGGCTACAACGTATTTGGTATATCACACTGCCGGGCATCAAGCCTACTATCATCGTCCTCTTCATCTTGGCCGTAGGTAATCTTATGTCGGGTGGCTTCGATCAGATATTTAACCTGAGCAATCCCGCTACCATAAGAGTGGCGGAAATTCTCGATATGTATATATACCGGATTACCTTCCGAGGTTCCGTTGACTTCTCTTTTTCTGCCGCAGTAGCCCTTTTCAGGTCTGTCATTAATTTGCTGCTGCTGCTTACCGCTGACCGTATCACTAAACGCATAGACGGTTCAGGGCTATTAGCTTGAATTAACTTAAGGAGTTGAGAATGATGGTAAAGGTAAAGAAGACCCGCAAGGGCTTGCACAATAGATTTGAGCTGATGGACGGCGTATTACTAATCGTACTGGTGATTCTAGCCTCTATGATTGTTATCCCATTTGTTAGTGTAATTGCCACATCCTTTGCAACACAAAAAGAAGCGGCAGAAAGCCCATTGATGCTAATCCCCATGAATCCTACTATTGATAACTATCACAGGCTATTCCAGGACCCACGCATTGCCATTGGCTACAAAACAACCTTAATGATTCTTCTGCTAGGCGTGCCGCTTAATCTGTTTCTAACAACCAGCCTGGCATATGGTTTGACCCGTACCAATTTCCCGGGAGCCAAGTTTATCTTCTACGCCATTTTGCTTACAATGCTGTTACACGGCGGCATAGTTCCTACATACTTGTTAATGCTTGAATTGGGACTTAGCAACAAAATATGGTCTGTTATATTTGCATACGGTGTCAACACCTTTTACTTTATTGTCATGCGCACGTATATGACTTCGTTGCCGGAATCTTTGATGGAATCTGCGAAAATTGACGGCGCCGGCGAGTGGCGCATTATGTTCAAAATTATACTTCCCTTATCAAAACCAATCATCGCAACGGTTCTGCTGTTTTACTCTGTGGACAGATGGAATGAGTGGTTCAACTCAATGATATTCCTGCGCAGAAATGATTTAATACCGTTGCAGTTGGTACTGCGTAATATTGTTATGGAAACAAACATTGTAAACTCCTTGTCCATAGCGGGACCGCGTGTCCCCAGATTTACGGAAGGAATTCAAAATGCAACAATAATGGTTACAATGCTTCCGATTATGTGCTTTTTCCCGTTTCTGCAAAAATATTTTGTAAAGGGTATTATGATAGGTGCGGTTAAGGCTTGATATTATTTCGCCGATAATTTAGTG
>JAAYBT010000131.1 GCA_012730015.1 Clostridiaceae bacterium | reverse complement strand
TGGCAGGGGAGACAGGACTCGAACCTGCAGCCGACGGTTTTGGAGACCGTTACTCTACCAATTGCGCTACTCCCCTATAATTAAATTCTCCGTCATTACCTCTGACGACTTTTATATTCTACAATAAGCCGCAGGACAATGTCAATGGTAAAGCTAAATTAGTTATGGATTAATTTTCTATGGTTTGTTATGATAGTGAAAAGTATACACTTTAGTAAATCATGTTTTAAATATGAATGTATTTTAAATGTAGCAGACTTATGAAAAAGCACTGTTATTGCTTTATGTAAAGAAATGAGGAGATGCTGTATGGGATTTAAGGTAGGGTTTATAGGAACAGGCAATATGGGCACACCGCTCCTAAAAGGTCTATTGAGCTCGGGCGCAGCCAAGCCCGATGATGTTTATATTTATGATGTTGACCATACCAAGTCCGGAAGGCTGGCAAAAGAGACGGGCGTGAATCAAGCTTCCAGCAACGAAGAGCTGGTGTCTGCCTGCGATTACATCGTACTTGCGGTCAAGCCCGCTTATATCAGGCAGGTTTTGGAGGAGATACAAGGGGTCTTTACAGACGCAAAAGTGCTTGTCTCCATTGCTGTTGGTGTTACGACTAAAACCTTAAAATCTATTATTGGGGATAAGGTAAAGGTCGTCAGAACTATGCCTAATTTGCCTGTTTTAGTTGGTGAGGGAATGACACTGGTATGCTTCGGTCCTGAAATAGGCGAAGGTGAAAGGCAAGTAGTTAGGAGTCTGTTTGAAGGTTCTGGAAAGGTCGAGGAGCTTGAGGAAGGATTGATGAGCCAGGTTACCTCACTGACAAGTAGTAGTCCTGCTTATGCTTTCATAATGATAGAAGCAATGGCAGATGGCGCAGTGCAGCAGGGCATTCCCAGAAAGCTTGCCTATAAGCTGGCAGCTCAGGCACTTTTGGGGGCAGCTAAAATGGTAGTGGAAACAGGGTTACACCCTGCCGAGCTTAAGGATCAGGTATGTTCTCCTGCCGGTACGACTATTGAGGCAGTCAAATCCCTTGAGGGAAATGCCTTCAGATACAGCATCATTGAAGCAATGGAGAAATGTTCAAAAAGGGCGATAGAAATAGGAATTGAATCCGAAAGCAGGTAGGATATGGGCAAAAGGATGAGAAAGGTTCAAATATATACAGACGGCGCTTGTTCAGGCAATCCCGGAAAGGGTGGCTGGGGAGCAATACTCATATGTGATGGAGTAGAGAAGGAACTATCCGGTTACGAGCCATACACAACTAATAACCGAATGGAGCTGACCGCGGCAATCGAGGGCTTGAAGGCCTTGAAATACCCCTGTGAGGTAACCTTGTATAGCGACAGCTCATATCTAGTTAATGCCTTTAAAAGTGACTGGCTAACAGGCTGGAAGGCAAACGGATGGCGTACAAGCAATAAGAAAGAAGTGCAAAACAGGGATTTGTGGGAGCAGCTTGATAAGCTAATAGACATACATATTGTGACTTGGGTTAAGGTCAAAGGGCACAGCGATAACGAGTACAATAACCGCTGCGATAAGCTGGCAACGGGAGAGATAAAGAAGAGGACAGAAAGCGAAATAGAGAGCCAGACAGATAATCAGGCGGAAAATCAAAGCGAGAATCAAGGCGAGAATCAAGGCGAGAATCAAAGCGAAGGCTAAACAAGAGGTTAAAAAATACTAATCGAATAACAAAAGGATAACATAGAGATAAAGGGAGAAGCAAGCATGAATTATGAAGAAAAAACAGTGTCAGGACAGCATATTTACAAGGGGAATATTATTAGTGTTGAGAAATTGACGGTTACACTACCGGACGGAAGACTGGCTACCAGAGACATCGTTAGGCATCCTGGAGCTTCGGCTATCATTCCTCTAAATAGCAATGAAGAGCTCTACATGGTCAGGCAATATAGAAAACCATTGGATGTGGTATCGCTGGAAATACCTGCAGGCAAACTTGATAATTGTGAAGATCCTGCCATATGCGCAGAGCGTGAGTTGAAGGAGGAAACCGGTCTTTCCGCAAGTCAAATAATTCATATTGCCAGTGTTCACAGCACACCGGGCTTTTCCGACGAAATTCTTCACCTATATGCAGCTGTCGGCCTTGAGGAAGGCGATGCCTGTGCGGATGAGGATGAATTCATTTCTACTGAAAAATACAAGGTAGATGAGCTTATAAGGATGGTGCTGGAAGGGAAAATTACTGATGCAAAGAGCATAATAGGAATTCTCCTTGCTGACAAAATAATCAGTGGCACTATTAATATAGACTATAAGTAGACTAGCTTTGTTTCAGACATTTCCAGCCGGAATAGTTTACAATATCATCCGCATATGATGATAGTGTAAATTTGATTTCGGGGGGATATACTTTGATAAAGAAGCTTCAAAGCACGATCAAAGAGCACATAAAAAACAATCGCAAATCATATCTTTTCTTGCTGATGGCATTTACTCTTGGTGTGTGTGCAGGGGCTTTTACAGTTAACGGATTAAGTAGCATGCAGAGGGATGAATTATTACACTATTTTCAGGGGTTTCTACAGCTATTTGACAATCTGAACATGAACAGTAGTGAGCTTTTTTACATGGCTTTGCTGCAAAACTTAAAAATAATAGGTCTGCTATGGATATTAGGAGTAACGATAATCGGCTTACCTTTTATTTTCATCATTTTAGGAATTCGCGGCTTCACAACTGGTTTTAGCTCAGGCTTTGTAATCAGCGCGCTTGGTATGGATGGCCTCATGTTTTCTGGTATTGCACTGCTTCCTAAGGAAATTCTTATTGTACCATGCCTGATTGCAATTGGTGTAAATGGTATTAATTTTTCAATGAGTATTGCAAAAAACAAGACAAGAGATGGAAGCAATAAAACAGGACTCAAGTCCGCTTTTGTATCCTACTGCCTGGTAACACTCCTATTAACGTGCATCATCGTCGCAGGTATAGTATTCGATGCATATATTACGCCAACCTTGCTAAGGATGATTTCAATGGCTTTGACAACATAAAAAATAAAAAATATGAAATAAGTATAAAGAGGTAAATTTAGTATATAATATTTACATAACAAAGAATTAGTAAATATTTCTTTCAAAAGTATAGAAAGTGTATTAGAATCAATTTAAAAAGAAATATGGGTATAATTACAAATTAATATAAAGAGAGGAAGTCATTCATGGAAGCTTTAGTGCAAAAGTTTGTTACTTTTTTGGAAAAGGATAAGCGTCTGTCTGCCAATACGCTACAGTCCTACAAACGTGATATCGAACAGTATTTCAATTACTTACGCGGAATTAACCTTCATAATATATCTAATTCCAATAAAACAACCGTAATTACATACTTGCTCTTTCTTCAGAAGAAGGGGCGGGCAACATCGACGATATCGCGAAACCTGGCATCAATACGGTCCTTTTATCAGTACATGACAAAAAGCAAAATGATCGAACAGGACCCCACAACTGAGCTCGAATCACCAAAGGTAGAAAAGAAGCTACCGCAGATATTATCTCCAGAAGAAGTTGAGCTTCTGCTGGAGCAACCGCAGTGTGTTGATATGAAGGGATACCGTGACAAAGCGATGCTAGAACTGCTCTATGCGACAGGAATTAGGGTGTCTGAGCTGATACAGCTTGACATGCAGGACTTGAATATTGACATAGCCTTCATTAAGTGTAAAAAAGGATCTCGCGAGAGGATGATTCCGATAGGATCTATTGCAATAAGCGCACTTAAGGAGTATTTGAGCAAGTCACGACCTTTGTTGATTCAGCGCATAGATGAAAGGGCACTGTTTGTAAATGTAAACGGAGGAAGGCTTACCAGGCAGGGCTTCTGGAAGATTATTAAGCAATACAAGAATCAGGCTCAGATAAGTAAGGACATTACGCCACATACGCTAAGACACTCATTTGCGGCTCATTTGTTGGAAAATGGTGCCGACCTGAGATCTATTCAAGAAATGCTTGGACACTCAGATATTTCGTCTACGCAAATTTATGCTCAGATTGCCAAGAATAGAATCAAAGAGGTCTACAAAAAAACACATCCAAGAGCATGATTTATCATCTGCTGCAGCTTGATAGAATACAGTGACAATACCAGTAAAATTTTTGAAACCTGCTATATTTGTAGGTTTTTTCTTTTGGGAATATCTATGATACAATAGCATTAATAAGGCCTTAGCGGGAAACCACGGCTAGAAGAAAGAAAGACAGGAAGGCAGAAGGACAGGAAGGCAGAAGGACATAAGCAGAATAAATGACATAATTGTGGAATGATTGAGGAGATTGAGATGGACAGAGTGATTATTCTTGTACTGGATAGCGCCGGAATAGGCGAACAGCCTGATTCGGCAGACTATGGTGACGAGGGCAGTAATACGCTTGGAAATATTGCCAAGGCAATAGATGGATTTACTCTGCCCAACCTGGAGAAACTGGGTTTGGGCTGCATAGATGGTATCACCGATTATACTGCTGTAAGCGAGCCTTTAGGATGCTTTGGGAAGATGACTGAACGCTCAATTGGCAAAGATACAACAACAGGCCATTGGGAGCTGGCGGGCATCAGGCTAACAAGCCCATTTCCTCTCTACCCGGAAGGCTTTCCCAGCTATCTTGTAGAAGGTCTGGAGGCAGCAATAGGAACTAAAACCCTGGGCAACTATCCGGCATCGGGCACCGAGATTATTAAGGTGTTAGGCCGACAGCACGTAATGACGGGATACCCAATCATTTACACGTCTGCTGACAGTGTATTGCAGATTGCCGCCCATGAGGAAGTGATACCAATTGAGAGGCAGTATGAAATCTGCAAAATTGCGCGGGAAATAATGAGAGATGAACATGCGGTTGGGAGAGTTATAGCCAGGCCATTTGTCGGAAGTGATGGAGGCTTCACCCGCACTGAAAGAAGGCGAGATTTTTCTCTGAAGCCTATTCGCAAGACCATTATGGACTATGTCAAGGAGCAGGGCAATGAAGTAAAGGCTGTGGGGAAAATCGAGGACATTTTTGCGGGCGAAGGCATCACGCAGTCTGTTCATATCAATGGAAACATGGATGGCGTTGACAAAACACTGGAATTTATCCGGAAAAGGTTTAGCGGCTTGATTTTTACTAATTTAGTTGATTTCGATATGCATTTTGGTCATAGAAATAATGTAGAGGGCTATGCACAGGCTTTAAGAGAATTTGATGACAGGGTGCCGGAGCTTATGCAGGCCTTGGACGAACATGATATGCTCATCATAACAGCTGACCATGGCTGTGATCCAACGACAGAAGGTACTGACCATACGAGGGAGTATGTCCCGCTGCTGGTTTATGGTAAAGGGCTTAGAAGGGGTATGAATCTTGGTATTCGTAAGACCTTTGCCGATGTTGCACAAACTGTTTCGGAGATTTTTAACACAGAAGGCGACTTTGATGCAGAATCTTTTTATAAGGATGTTATATTATGAGAATAGTTGATATTATCGAAAAGAAGCGCGATGGTAAGGAGCTGTCCACAGAAGAAATCCGTTTCTTCATTTCAGGGTTCTGTGATGATAAAATAACTGATTATCAGGCGTCGGCGCTGTTAATGGCGATTTTCATAAGGGGCTTGAATACGCGGGAGACTGCTGATCTTACGATGGCCATGGCTGATTCGGGTGACAGGATAGATTTGTCCGAAATACCGGGCGTCAAAGTGGACAAGCATAGCACGGGTGGCGTAGGAGATAAGACCACCTTGATATTAGCACCTGTCGTAGCCGCATGCGGTGTTCCCATAGCTAAAATGTCAGGACGAGGACTCGGCCATACAGGGGGAACCATTGACAAGCTGGAGTCAATAAAGGGCCTGCGTACCTCCCTGAATCGAGAGGAATTTATTGATAATGTAAAGCAGATAGGCATTGCATTAGCTGGTCAGACGGGTAATCTGGCACCGGCTGATAAAAGGCTTTATGCACTGCGTGATGTAACGGCTACGGTGAGCAGCATACCATTAATAGCCAGTAGCATTATGAGCAAAAAGATTGCATCAGGTGCAGATAAAATAGTGTTGGATGTGAAAACCGGCAGTGGTGCATTTATGAAGACATTTGACCAGTCAGTTATGCTTGCCAGGCAAATGGTTTCCATAGGAGACCACATGGGAAGAAGGACCGTGGCTGTCATAACCGATATGGATACACCTTTGGGAAATAATATAGGAAATTCACTGGAGGTGCTTGAGGCAATTGAGGTTTTACGAGGACAGGGACCTGAAGACCTTAAAATAGTATGTCTTGAATTAGCTGCAAGAATGCTTGAGTTGGCTGGGAAAGGGTCGGTAGAGCAATGCAGGCGCCTTGCTGAAATGGCCATCCGGGATGGGAGCGCTCTATTAAAGTTCAAAGATATGGCATTGAGACAAGGGGCAGATTACCCGCCCTGGGATGAAAGAGCGATGGAGCCGGCGGCTGTGCAGGAACCTGTTTATGCGCCATTTGAAGGATATATTGCATCAATCCAATCAGATATTGCAGGAAGGTCATCCATGATATTGGGAGCCGGACGGGAAACTAAGGAAAGCACAATTGACTATAGTGCCGGTATTATACTAAATAAAAAACCGGGAGAATTTGTTAAGAAGGGTGAGCAGCTTGCCAAGCTGCACACATCAAATGTTCCGAAGCTTCGGGAAGCCAGAGAAATGCTGCTTGGGGCATATAAAGTGTCGGATTCACCTCCTGATGCAAAACCGTTGATTTTAGCCTACATTGATAAGGATAAAATCACAAAGTTTTGATCTTTTTCACCACATTGTATGGTTCACAGAATATCCTGCCTTTTTGCGGCATAACTTTAATTATAGTATAAGAAGTATGCAAGCAAGGGGTGTTTTAAATGCCGAGGAAGACGCTATCATTTTGTCTGTTTGTGGCAATATTTATGTCACTGTTGGCTGGTCCAGTTAATTCTGGTATTGAGAATGTTGCTGAATACGATGCCACAACAGTCATGAAAATCATGAATAATACTTCAGTGACGGATCTAAAAGCTAAGGGAGCAATATTAATCGACTGCAATACCGGGACGACGATATTGGAAAAAAACTGCCAGGAAAAGCTCCCGATTGCAAGTGTGACCAAAATCATGTCTATGCTGTTGCTTATGGAAGCCATTGACGCAGGTGTAGTTTCTTACGATACAAAGGTTAAGGTCAGTGAACATTCATGGAGCATGGGAGGCTCTCAGGTATGGCTGGAGCCGGGCGAAGTATTTACAGTAGATGAATTACTCAAAGCGGTGGCAATCCATTCCGCAAATGATGCAACAGTAGCACTCGCAGAGGCTATTGCAGGCAGTGAGGATGCCTTTGTTGCAATGATGAATCAACGAGCGAAGGAATTGGGAATGGAAAATACGAACTTTCTCGATTGCTCTGGATTGACTGATGTTGGACATTTCAGCTGTGCCTATGATATAGCTGTTATGTCAAGGGAGCTGCTTCTCAAGCATCCTGAAATCACAGAATATACAACCATTTGGCACACTAAGTTTCGCGAAAATGTTCCCGGGAAAAATCCCGTATCACTTGATAATACCAATAAGCTTATTCACTATTATGAGGGCACAATAGGTCTGAAAACAGGTGTCACGGGAGCAGCAGGCTTTTGCTTGACGGCAGCGGTGGTTAGAAACGGACAACAGTTGATTTCAGTTGTTTTAGGGGAGCCCGATTCCAATACAAGATTTGCTGAGAGCAGAAAGCTGCTGGATTATGGCTTTGCAAATTTTGAGACATTGCTGGTGAACAGGATGGGCGAGGAGGTCATGCCTGTACAGGTGAAGCGAGGGCTGAAGTCAGAGGTTGGTGCTATCTATAGCGAAGATGTGAAGTTGCTCATGAAAAAGGGTGACAAGAACAAGGTTGAAAGAATTGCGCAGGTAGAAGAGAATTTGACAGCACCCATAACGGCTGGACAAAAAATAGGAGAAGTAATATACCTGGTTTCAGGAGATGAAGTGGGGAAAACCGATATTGTTGCTTCAAATGATGTACAGAAGGCCTCTTTCTTGAGAGTGTTTCTCAACCTGTTTCAGCAGTGGTTTAGAATGGGCAGATAAGCCAGAGTAGGCCAAGTGGGACGTAAGCCGAGGGACGGTTCTCAAAGCAAGGGGACGGTTCTTTGTCTTGACCATTATAGTGTTAAGATAGAGAACCGTCCCCCGGCTTGGAGAACTATCCCTGGCTTACCTAGCTTACCTTCCATAGCCTATTGGAAATATGCAGACCTTTCCCTTTTGTTTTGGTATAATAAATATAAAAGGGAGAAGATTTATTATGGGAAGTAATTTAATTGTTTATTTATATGCAATACCTGCTATTTTGATATCACTTAGCTTTCATGAGATGGCTCACGCATATGCTTCCTACAGGCAAGGTGATCCCACTGCAAAAATGATGGGAAGGTTGACAATGAACCCGCTTAAGCATCTTGACCCTATAGGCACGCTGATGCTTATTGCTTCTATGTTTAGCGGATTTGGTTTCGGATGGGCAAAGCCTGTTCCCATTAATCCTACTTATTACAAAAATACCAAGCGCGGTACCGTACTTGTTAGTCTGGCAGGCCCTGCGTCAAACCTGCTGCTTGCCTTTTTGTTTTCCTTTCCAATGGCTTTCATTGCAGTACGAAAAGGTATAGAAATAGACACTATTTTTGTTAGCAATCTGGGGATCTATAGCTCGGCGTTTTCCTTTGAGGCTCTTGTTTTTAATGTTTGTAGGTTCTTCTATATGATAAATATTGGACTTGCCACCTTTAATCTACTGCCCATACCGCCACTGGATGGATCAAAGATAATCTCTGCAGTGCTACCTACTAATATTTATTTCAATCTCATGAAGTACGAAAGATACATTGGGCTGGTGTTTATAGCTCTTGTAGTTTTAGTACCCGGGGTACTTTCTAGTATTCTATCACCTATCAGATGGGTGTTCGAGGGAGCCTTCAAAATGTTGGCATCGCCTTTAATTAACCTCATCACATAAAGGATGAAAGCTCATTTTGTGTTGTAGATAGCTGCAAAGATATAGAATATACAAATGCAAAAATGTTAATGCTTGTGCTACAATGATATAAGATTTACAATAGTGTAAATAAATTATTTAGTTCACGAGCAGAAGGAGAGAAGCAAATGGGTAAACAAATAATGCTCAGTGGTATGAGACCTACGGGAGCGCTCCATCTGGGTAATTACTTTGGAGCACTGGAAAACTGGGTGAAGCTGCAAAACGAGTATGAATGTTATTATTTTATTGCTGATTGGCATGCCTTGACCACGGGGTATGAAGATACTCAAGATATTAAGTCGAACATATATGATATGGTTATAGATTGGCTCAGTGCAGGCTTGGATCCCGAGAAATGTACCATGTTTCTCCAATCCTCCATTATTGAGCATGCAGAGCTGCATCTGCTTTTTTCCATGATAACACCCCTGTCCTGGTTATATAGATGTCCTACCTATAAGGATCAGATGACTCAGCTGAAGGAAAAGAATATAGCAAGCTATGGTTTTCTTGGCTATCCCTGCCTTCAGGCTGCTGATATTTTGATGTATAAGGCTGACGCGGTACCTGTAGGCGAGGATCAGGTTCCCCACGTTGAGTTAACCAGAGAAATGGCCAGACGCTTTAACTATATGTATGGGGACGTGTTTCCCGAGCCGGCGGCTAAGCTTACAAAGGCAAAGGTGCTGCCCGGTACAGATGGCAGGAAGATGAGCAAGAGCTATGATAATACGATAGCCCTTGCAGATGATCCTGAGACTGTACGCAAAAAGGTCATGACAATGGTCACGGATCCGGCTAGAATTAAGAAGGACGATCCGGGTCATCCGGATGTGTGTACTGTTTTTGCTTTTAATAAGATTTTTAATGAGGAAGGCGTGGAAGAAACGGAATCCTTATGCAAAAGTGGCGGCATAGGCTGTGTTCAGTGCAAGAAGAATCTTGCTGCAAAGATGGCTATAATGCTTACGCCTTTATATGAGAGACGGCAGGCATTGTTGCAAAAGCCTGAATATATCAGGGAAGTAATAGAATATGGTAATGAGTGCGCTAGAAAGATTGCACGAAAGACGATGGCTGATGTTAGAAAAGCAATGAAGATCGATTGGTAAAAAGTGTTTGCTAGCCGGAGCAATCGACAAGGTAAAGAAATATAAGATACGATGGGGGTGCGGGCTTGGAGAGTGCACTGACGAATGCCTGCAAAATTAAAATTGAAAACTTCGAGGGCCCATATGACCTGCTTTTCCATTTGATTGAAAAGAATCAGTTCAGCATATATGATATTCCCATAAACACTATTACCGATCAGTATATGGAGTACCTATTTGCCATGCAGGAGATGGATATGGAGATTGCCAGCGAGTTTTTGCTGATGACAGCTACACTCTTGCATATAAAGTCCAGAATGCTGCTTCCCTCCAGAAAGCAGGACGAGCAGGAGGAAGTAGATCCCCGCGAAGAGCTTGTAATGAGACTTTTGGAGTATCGAAAATATAAGGAGTTCTCAGGGGCTCTCAAAAATCGTGAAGAGGAATGGGCAAGGATTTACTATAAGCTGCCTGAAATTGTGCCAATCACAAAAAGGGATGAAACACTTGAATTAATCCCCGCGGAGCTCCAAAGAGTATACAGGGAACTGCTTGAAGCGAATGTAAGAAAGATGAATCCTAATGTAAGCGGCATGAACAGGATTATTCAGCATGAGAAGGTATCGATGAAGAGTAAGATGCGCGAAATAATAAGAGAGCTTCTTAAGAAGGGCCGTCTGAAGTTTTCAGAGATATTTTCCTTTAAGCTCAGGTCGACTACTGATATAGTCACAGGCTTTTTAGCAATCCTGGAGCTTGCCAGGATGAAAAGGGTCAAGCTTGAACAGAGAAAAGCGTTTGATGAGATTTACATAAAAAAGGCAGAGCCGGCAGAGCAAATGCAAGGGTATAATCAAGAGCATTTGGATAACCTGGCTTAGGCAGGATAGGATGCGTGGGGAAGATAGGATTTGGGAGTACTACCATAAGAAGAGAAGGGCATGATAATATATGGACATAAAAGAGATTGAAGCCCTAGTAGAGGGCTT
>JAAYBT010000130.1 GCA_012730015.1 Clostridiaceae bacterium | reverse complement strand
GCTGGATGAATTCCGCGGAGGGAAAATAGGTGATATTACCCTTGAAAGACCAATATGGACCGAGGTGGAGCAAAAGCATGAAGAAAATAGACCATGAAAAGGAACTGGAAAGACTGGATGATATGAGGGTATATGAAAAGGAAGCCTACCTTCAAGGATATAGAAATATAGCGGGTATCGATGAGGCCGGGAGGGGGCCTTTGGCTGGCCCCGTTGTTGCAGCGTGCGTTATTCTCCCGGAAAATTGCGATATCGAGGGCCTAAATGACTCCAAAAAGCTAAGCCCTTCCATGCGGGATAAGCTTTATGAGCTTATTGTTGAATCGGCTATCTCAATAGGCGTAGGAATGGCTGACGAGAAGTGTATCGATGAGATAAATATCCTGAATGCAACAAAGCTGGCGATGAAGCTTGCGGTTGAGCAGACAGACACTAAACCTGATTTGCTATTGATTGATGCCGTCAAGCTCAGCGACGTGGATATTCCTCAAAGATCGATTGTTAAAGGAGATAGCCTGAGTGTTTCTATTGCTGCAGCGTCCATTATTGCCAAGGTCAGCCGTGACAGGCTGATCGAAGCCAAGGATAGCATGTATCCTGTGTACGGCTTTAAAAAGCATAAGGGCTATGGTACAGCCGAGCATATAAATGCTATTAAAAAGTACGGTATTTGTCCGATACATAGAGTAAGCTTTACAAAAAAGTTTACTGTTTAGAGAAAGGGTTAGCACAAAGAATTTTATTAGGCACAGGAGCTCAAAATGCGCATAGGTGATTATTCAAATAGCATAGCCCTTACAGGCAAAAACAATGTGAGTGACCCTATCAGCAATCTTGAAAAAGGTGATGTGATTAGGGCTAAGGTCATTGAAGTTACATCAGACGAGGCTGTCTTAAGGCTTTCTGACGGAACGGTAGTTAAGGCAAGAACCATGGAAGCCTTAAATGCAAAAGCCGGACAGACCATTACGCTTACTGTTACTTCAAAAGCCGAGGGTTCGCTCTTTCTTGAGACTGTAAAGAATACTGCAACGGCTGATATCAAGCCCGATATTGTAAAAAGTCTATTAGATGCAATTAACATTAGGGCTGACGCTAAAAATATGGAATTGGCATCTGAGCTATTAAAGGCCGGCACTCCCGTTACCGCTAATAATATGGAATCAGCGGCTGCGATTATGAAGAGCATGCCTGAGTTAAATGCGGAAAAGGCTGCATTCCTTGTTTCCAGCGGGTTGGATGTTGGCCAGGTTCAAATAGATGTACTCAATAAATTGCTAGATGGCAATCTCAAGGTTGGTCAGCAGCTAAAAGATGTACAGGCTATGCTGATGCAAATGAGCGATGTCCAGTTAGATAGGCAAGTCGGCCAGTCTGTGTCAGATATTCTTGGTAAAATTTCTGAGATCTTGGTAAGAGCTAATCAAGCATCAGAGGACTCTAGCAATCAAGCTGCAAGCGAATCGGCCCAAGCAACAGGTGAATCAGCTCAAGCTTCAAGTGCAACAGTCCAGTCGGCAAATACATCTGCCCAAACTGACAATATTCAAATATCCCTGACGACAGGTGATGCAATCTCACAATCTAGCCAGGAAAGCACACCTGTCAAGATCCCCGGGCCTGCTATTGAAACTGTACCTTCGGCTATTACAGAAAGTAATGCAGGAGAGGAGCTTCAAACAGCACCTTCAATTGCTAATACAGATGAAGCAGCAGGAATGCCGGCAAGATCAGCAGCTGTAAGCGCCGGAGGCTCCGAAGAAGAAATCACAGCCACATATACCGGGATTCCCGTAGACTCAGAGGCAGCGAAAACAGTAGCATTGTCAAGTGCATCGAAGCAGGAGCAAATCGCAAATCAAGCAGCTTTAGAAAATGAACAAAGTGAATCGGGTGCAAAAGCTGCAACGGATGCTGTTTCCAAACTTGTTGATGCCGTAAAGGATATGTTTGTAAAAACCGATTCCGATAAACTAGCCTCAGAGCTCGACCCGGATAAGTTGAATAGCGATTTGACGCAAAGGCTGGATTTGCTTAGGGCAGCAGCAAGCTTCGCTGATGCTGACAGCTCGAATGCAAGTAAAAATGTGGCTTCTGCCGCCAACCTGGTTACCAGCACACTGAAGCTAATTAACCAGCTAAATGAAAATAATATGATTTATTATCAAATGCCAATAAATCTGTCCGGCTACGAAACCACGGCTGAGCTTTATATAATGAAGAGGGGTCAAAGGTCAAAAAAGAGAATTGATGCACACAATACGGTCATGTTCATTTCGTTGGACACCAACAATATGGGAAGGATTGAAGCCTTAGCCGATGTTAAGGGTGATAATATAACTATCAACTTCAGAACTGAAGACAAGAGGATTAATGATTTCATTAAGGAAAGCGCCAAGTACCTTTATTCAGGGATTGCAGCCTGTGGCTATAAGCTTGCTGGTATAAGATACGCACTTATTGATTCGCCGGCAAGTCCAATGCAGCAGGAAAAGCTCCTGTCTGAGATGCTGGGTTTGAACCATGGTAAGGTTGATTATCGCATATAGATGATAGCAGTTATCTGTTAGCATATTTGTGTTTATGACAAATGGCATTTTGCAGGCAGGAGATGGCATTATGAATAAAGAAAACAACAAAAAAGGAAAAATCAGAGAGGCTGCGGCACTGAAATATTCTCCCGAGAGCGGGGGAGCGCCTGAAATAATTGCTCTTGGTAAAGGAGAGATTGCCGAGAAGATAATTGAAAAGGGAAGTGAGAGCAAGGTTCCCCTTTACGAGGATGCTGAGCTGGCTCATACGCTTAATTTTTTCAAAATAGGTGATGAAATACCAAGAGAATTGTATGAGGTTGTTGCACAGATAATGGTTTTTGTCAGTAAGCTGGATAGTTCATATGATAAAAAATGGGTAACAGGAGACTGACAATGAACAAGAGGGGTCTTGGTAGTATTGGGGAACAGCTTGCAGCCGAATACCTAGAAAAGAATGGATTTGTAATACTTGACAGGAACTACAGATCAGGAAGATTCGGCGAGATCGACATAGTTGCTATTGAGAATGAATATCTTTGCTTCATAGAGGTCAAAACACGTACGAGCACGTTTTTTGGTACTCCCGCAGAGGCAGTTGACTATAAGAAAAGAGAAAAGCTGAGGGCGCTTGCCTGGATGTATTTGAAGCATAAGAAGCTGGGAGAAAGAAATATGAGATTTGACATCGTAGAGGTTACTGGGAAGAGAAAAAATGACATCTTTCTTCAGGAAGAGATTAAATTGATAAGGAGTGCATTTTAATGATAATCGTAGATGCCCATTGTGATACCGCACTATCGACTTATGAAAAAAATATGGATTTATTCGAGAATGATTTTCACCTTGATATTAAAAGGTTGCTGGAAACAGGTCCCAGGGTGCAGTTCTTTGCTGCGTTTGCACACCCGATGGCATACAGAAATGATACTCTTTCAAGAGTACTGGGTATCCTGGACCAGGTTTACTGTGCACAGGAGCTTTACAGCGATAGGTTTGCAGTCTGCATGAGTAGCGACGCTATAGATGATGCACTAAAAATGGGTAAGGTGGCAGCTATGCTTTCTATAGAGGGCGGAGAGTGCCTAAACGGTGATCTTTCAGTGCTAAGGCAGCTATACAGGCTTGGCGTAAGAAGCATGCTCCTTTCATGGAATTATCGGAACCAGTTGGCCGACGGGGCTGGTGAGCCCAATGGAAACGGCTTGTCCGGATTTGGTAGGCAGGTAGTTGAGCAGATGAACAGGCTGGGTATGATAGTGGATGTCTCGCACCTTTGTGATGCGGGCTTTAAGGATGTACTGGAAATAAGCACGATGCCTGTCATAGCTTCTCACTCCAATTCCAGGGCAGTTTGTGATAGCATTCGCAATCTTACAGATTCTCAGCTAATTGATATAAAAAAGAATGGCGGCGTAGTAGGATTAAATTTTTACACTCATTTTTTGAACAATACTGATAGAGCTACCATTGATGACGTTGTGAGACACGTTGAGCATATTTGCTCATTGACAGGCGAAGACCACATCGGAATTGGAGCGGATTATGACGGCATTGAGCATACCCCCGAAGGCCTTGAGGGCACTGAATGCATTCCGGCTCTTTTCGAAAGGCTGGCACAGTTAAATTACACTGATACCCTTATCGAAAAAATCGCAGGCTTGAATTTTATGAGAGTCATAAAGCAAGTAATTGCATAAATTTGAATACGCTCTGTTCATTTCATGCAAATTTACCCTAATTTCTATCTTTATAAAATTATTTTTGAATAATTACCGTCCAAGACTTGCATATTCAATATAAATGTAATAGAATATCAACAATGTATTTTGGTTCAATATATTGTTCGGAGGTGTTTTTTTGGCTGATTTGACGAAACTCAACAAAAGTGAGCTTCAGGAGATACTGAGTTCATTAAATAAAAAATATGAGGATTTTGTTTCCAGAAACCTAAAGCTGGATATGTCTAGAGGCAAACCATGCTCTGAGCAGTTGGACTTGTCCATGGATATGCTCGAATATCGTGCCGAACCAGGTGAGTTTAAAACTAAGTCGGGCATGGACGTCAGGAATTATGGATTGGTGGATGGGATTCCAGAGGCAAAGGAACTTTTCGCTCAAATGCTTGAGGTTAGCCCTGAGCAGATCATTATCGGTAATAATTCCAGCCTGAGCATGATGTTCGACACTATTTCACGTGCCATGAATTTCGGTGTAGGCGAAGGCAGTGTACCGTGGTGCAAGCAGCCCAAGGTTAAGTTTATTTGTCCTAGTCCCGGTTATGACAGGCATTTTGCTATTACTCAACTCTTTAACGTTGAAATGATTGTCGTTGATATGAAAGCAGATGGCCCGGACATGGATGCTGTTGAGAGGCTTGTAAGTGAAGACGAAGCAGTAAAGGGGATTTGGTGCATTCCTAAATATAGCAATCCGGACGGAATCACATATTCTGATGAAGTGGTTGATAGGCTGGCCGGGATGAAAACTGCTGCCATTGATTTCAGGATATTTTGGGATAATGCCTATGTAGTGCACCATTTGACAGATTGCCCGGATAGACTTAAGAATATAATTGAAGCCTGCAATACAGCCGGTAATGAGGATCGCGCATATGTTTTCGCATCTACCTCCAAAATAACCTTTCCCGGAGCAGGGATTGCTATGATGGCATCGAGCGAGAATAATATTAGCATGGCCAAGAAGTATTTGTCTATCAAGACAATTGGCCCTGATAAGCTCAACGAGTTAAGGCATGTCAGGTTTCTTAAGGATATGGCAGGCATCACTGCGCACATGAAAAAACACGCGGCTATATTAAAACCAAAGTTTGATCTTGTTTTGGATTTGATGGAGTCAGAGCTGGGCGATAAAAACATCGCAAGCTGGAACAAGCCAAATGGCGGATATTTCATCAGCTTCAATGCAATGCCCGGATGTGCGGCGGCTACTGTAAAAATGGCGGCCGATGCCGGAGTCGTGTTTACTCCGGCAGGTGCAACCTTCCCTTATGGTAAGGATCCTAAGGACAGGAATATAAGAATAGCTCCAACTCTGCCGCCTATGAACGAGCTAAAAACAGCAATGGAGCTCCTTTGCACCTGCGTGCAGATTGTGACAATCAAGAAGCTATTAGAATTGTAAGGAGATACCGTTAATATAAACTTGCAATATGTCTCAAAGAATAATATAATTTTTTAAGTAACATCCTTCGGGGTGATACCGTGTACGGCTCCATAAACCGTACATATTCTCATATTTATAAGTATCTGGCGGGATTTTAATAATCCCGCACTTTTTTTTGGGGCATGTATTCACAATGAAAGGCAATGACTTTAACCTAATTGCTTTATAATCTAATGTTATTGCTTATAATATGTCAGAAAATATACTGGCGGATTTAAAGATATAAAGGTATTATTCACTAATTGAAGTACTTAATGCAATTAATTGTGACAAAATATAGCTATAAATATTGTGAGATCTCATAAATTTTTGGAAATGAGCAAAGAACCTGTTGAATTAAGCCGCAAAATAATATAGAATTAGTAATGATGTAATTATGTGTTGCTATGCTTACTAAATTCGGAGGGATTACCGTGATAAACAAATATAGTAACGTTCCATTATATTCTCAATTAAAACATATTATTATCAGAAAGATTGAATCCGGTGATTATCCGGAAGCATCGAAAATCCCTTCAGAACAGGAGCTATGTGAACTATATGATATTAGCAGGCCGACAGTTCGTCAGGCCATCAGTGAGCTTACAAATAATGGAATTTTATATAAGGAAAAGGGTAAAGGCACCTTCGTTGCAAAATCTAAATCTAAGGTTAACATAAAGGATTACTCAGGCTTTACGGATTCTATTCTCGACAGTTCAAATCCTGGCCAGCTCAACATACAGTCAATACGTGTTATCAAGCATGATGAGGTTAGTGAGCTTGAAAGCATTTTTGACAACCAGTCATATTCAAAGAGTATAGATTTAGCTGAAATTAAGTATCTATCAGGTGATAATGACAGTATTTTGTCTTATAACGTCTCCTATATACCAATGTCGCTTTTCCCGGAGATTATTGAGGATGTCAAGGGAAGAAAACCCTCCTATGATATATTTAAAGGGAAATATCCACTTTTACCGGTTAAAACGAAAAGTTCGCTGGAGATTATTTATACTGATCAATCTGATGCGCAGTATCTGCAGGTACAGACCGGACATCCATTATTAAAGGTAGAGAACCTTCTGTATTCAAAAAATGGACTGCTCGTTGAGCTGGTTATCGCAAAATATCGTGCCGATAAGTGTTTACTAGTATTTGAAAACAATAAATAAAGAGGTTTACAGCATTTAAAGAATATACTGTAAAACCTCCTCCCGATTACGCGAAATTTATATTTCGTGTAATCGCATATATTTTTTTCAGGTATGCTCCCTCTCAAAGCAAATCATTCGATTGGAATATTCACAGTGTCACTGCTGTATTTTGTGTATCTAATGTATTTGCTTGACAGACTTAAATTTAAGTCTGTAATATCACCGTCAGGATTAGTAAAGCTATAAACTCTTTGTGCAGCTTGTTCATTTTCATCCGGAGTTCCAACACCAAGGTTATTTAGTTCCTCGCCATTAATTTGCTCCAGCTGCCTTTCCCCATCGAATAAACCTACTATCGGAATTCCACGGCTTAAAAGCACAAGATTAATAATATTTCCATCCTGGTAGACCTCTTTTACTGCTAAATCATCTGATATCTTCAAATCCTTGGTGTCTTCACTTATCTTCACAGTTTCATCGACCATCTTCATATAGTTCATGCGTATATTCTTTATCGTCAGGTTACTAAAATCTTTGGGTAATGCGTCACTGCGACTTGTAAACCTTATATCACTACCAGAAACGCTCTGGTTGCCGGAAAACTCGCACAGCTGCTCTTCATCTGACATAATATCGAAGCGTATTGTAGGTACTTCAAAGCTTGCTTCGGCAGTTTTTGCATCAAAGGCATTCAGCGCATCATCAGTCAAAGGTATAACTCTTCCACTGATGACAGTACTCATAGTTGACGCGGATATAAGGTCAAAAACAATCCTGTAGTCACCAAGCGCTGCCTCAGAATTCAAATCAAGCTTAGCTGTTCTCTCCGCTGCCTTGTTTCTATCCAGGGTAAATTTAATTGATTGAGTCTCATTCTCATTATTAACTCTTAAGGAAACCTCAAGACTCATCCATTTCTCATAAAATTCAGGTGCCTTCAATGTGTCTACGAAGGTCATATTATGCTCATCTACATTCATGCCATGTCCACTGGTAGAGTAATACCCTCCCGGCCTAATGCCATACAAATGAAGCTTTGGAAGGCTATTCTCTAACAAATCCTCCAGCACTTCTTCCCCATTACTTTGTATCTTGTAAAAAGCAACTAAATTATTTTCATCAAACATGATACCATCAATAGTAACTGTTACACCATTACTAAAAGTACATGATTTGCTTATTTCCTGGCCTTTGCCTTCTTCATTAAGCTGCTTCAAGCCACCTAAAGTCAGCTGATCGTAATCCATGAATTTTATACCATAATATGCCAGCGAATCGAAGCTGTAGGAGAATAAAAGTACTGCAAGTAGTGCCGCGGCAACAGACTTTAGCGATATTCCGCGTTTTCGTCCCTTCAAAGCCTGCCTCAGCTTTCCCTCCATCTGTTCGGGGGCTTCTATATGCTTATATTCTTCACTTCTATTCATTAGAGCCTCTTCTACCCTATTACTCATAACTGTTTACCTCCCATCATTTCTTTTAGCTGCGCCAGAGCGTTAAATACCCTTGACTTGACAGTTCCAACAGGCACACACGTTGTTCGGGCAATTGTCTCATAATCCATGTCCATAAAGTACCTTAGCTTGATGACCTCCTGGTGACGTGAGCTCAATCTGTTCAAACAGGACATAATATCCTGCTTGACTTCGCTAAGGGAGTAGCTTTCATTGTAAGCTTGCTCTTGCCTATCTTCCAGACTTATGACAGGCGCTCTTTTCCTAAGCATGGCCCGACATTGATTAACCAGAATGGTTTTGCTCCAGCTGTAAAAGGCGTTGGGGTCCTTGAGCTTGCGAATGCTCTTGAATAGTATTACGATCATATCCTGAAGTGCATCCATAGAATCTTCCTTGTTGCCGGTATATGTATATGCGAGTCGGTAATACTCATTTTTCTGTCCATTATAAGCCTTATAAGTGCTTCCTTATCTCCTCTTTTCGCCTGCCTTACCTCAGATGCTAAATCCATTTCTCACCCTCCTTCTATAAAGTTAGAGCATTTTATGAACCAAAAAGTTCATTTATTTCTCAAATACATGCTATGTCATTATGTTATGTTATAATATATTAAGGTAATTGTAGATATAATGTAGAAAAATATCCATACTATTGTGAGGTAGCTATGAAGAATATCAACGATTTTGATATGCCGCCTGTTTTGAGAGATTTCCTAAGCTATATGCAAACCATAAAGGGTAAATCGCCGAATACGGTTAAAGTGTATTTCTATGATCTTAGAGTATTTTTTCGTTTCATGAAGCTTCATAGAGGCCTGATCGATAAAAAGGTTGAATTTAATGATATTCAGATCAGGGACATTGATGCTTCCTTTCTTCAAACGATTACACTGAGCGATTTGTATGCTTTCATGGCCTATGTGAGTAATGACAGGGATAATTCATCCTACGCACGCGCCAGAAAAGTAGCCAGCCTGAAAGCCTTCTTCAAGTATCTCACATACAAGGCTAAGCTCCTGGATTCAAGCCCTGCAGCTGAGCTTGAGTCCCCCAAAATACTCAAGCGACTTCCCAGATACCTAAATGTCGAGGAAAGTAAGCAGTTGCTTAACTCAGTTGACGGGCAGTTTTCATCTCGTGATTACGCTATAATAACTTTGTTTTTGAACTGTGGCCTAAGACTATCCGAATTGGTTGGAATAAACCTAAATAATATTAAAGAAACGTCACTGACGGTCATCGGTAAGGGCGATAAGGAACGTAGTGTGCCTCTCAATAACGCATGCATAAAAGCTTTGCAGGATTATATGAAGGAACGCCCCAGAGATGGGGTTAAGGATAGAAATGCACTGTTCCTAAGTGCCCGCAAGCAGCGAATCAGCAAGGAGTCAGTACAGAAAATCGTCAAGAAATATATTAAGGCTGCTGGCTTGGATACCGAGCGCTATTCTACTCACAAGCTGCGACATACTGCTGCAACATTGATGTACAAGTATGGAAATGTTGACATCAGAGCCCTGCAGGAGCTACTCGGTCATGAAAGCATTTCCACCACGCAGATTTACACTCATTTGGACAGTAAGCAGCTTAAGAATGCTGTTGACAGTAATCCTCTGGCTAATTATGATAAGGATGAGAATGAGAATGAGGATGATGATTAATAAAGGTTTTTTCGATAATTATTTACATATGAAATAAAGTTCACTATAATAAAACGGTTGTTGAAAAATGCTATACTCGGAACAATTAATCACCACTGTCGGTCGAAGCTATTGTAAGAAATGAGTTCACAATATTTGAACTGCCACAGTTAATAACATAAAAAGTAACGAGGTTGACGATAAATGGATTTGCGCAAGTTTTATTTCAATTTAACAATAATAGTGTCTCTGGTACTTTTTTTACTTGGAGCAGGGGTTCTGTATTATGTAAATGCAAATTATGCTGATAACGAAGCAGTGTCAGTATCTTCAGATAAGTCATTGGACAGCATTTTCCATCCGCTGGTACAGAGCAAAGAGCCCTTTAACGTTTTGCTACTCGGCGGAGATAAGGTCAGCAAAAACTCTGACACAATGATGTTGGCGAATTTTGATCCGGAAGCTATGAAAATTAATATAATGTCTATCCCCCGTGATACCATGGTCAAAATAAAGAAGGTTGAGCGGAAAATAAATTACGCTTACCCGAGCGGAGGCGTTGATCTGGCTGCCAAAACAGTGTCAGAATTGCTTGACGTCAATATAAAGTATTATGTGTTTATTGATACAGCAGCCTTCAGAGAGGTTATTGATTTGCTCGGAGGGGTCGATTACTATATCCCCGTTGATTTGGACTATGATGACCCGACTCAAAACCTACATATTCATCTTAAAAAGGGGCAGCAAACACTAAACGGGGCTCAGTCAGAGCAATTCGTGCGTTTTCGCAAGCCTAACAGATGGAATAAGGAAATCAGGAAGTATTATGATGGAAGCGATATTAAAAGGACGGAAGCACAAAGAAACTTTCTTAAGGAGTTAATGCGGCAAAAGCTCAATATCCAGTATCTACCCAAGCTCACCGGCGTCATAAATACTATTTTTGATAGCGTCGAGACAAACTTTACCCTAAACGAAGTTATTAGGATGACCGGTTTCATTAGCAAGTTTAATATTAACAATGTGGAGTTTCTGCAGCTGCCCGGGACGAACTATGATGCGGCACCCTGGTATTATTTATGTGATGTTAATGAGTCGAGGGCTCTTGTGGATGAAAAGTTTCCGGGCAGGGATTCCTTCGTGACAGTTGATGTGGATGTAAGAGAATCCTATAAAAAAATGAAGAAGCCCACTGCTCCCAAGCCGGCACAGTCTGCCGATAATAGCCAGACAGATTCTGATGTGCAGGACAATCCTTCAAATGCCGATACATCCATAACCGGTTCAGATCAGGATCCATGATCTGTGCTCTTGACTGAAAATCTGGCAGCACCTTATGCACTAGACCTTATGTATTAAAATGGGGATACAGATTGCCAACAGCCTGCTTAAAACCAGGCTACTGCGACATCCGCATCCCCATGCATGTCAAATGCAAATCATTTTAGGCTGCAAAATACCTTGTATGCATTATAAGTAGTAAAAAT
>JAAYBT010000129.1 GCA_012730015.1 Clostridiaceae bacterium | reverse complement strand
CATATTAACAGCGGGGGGTAGCCCCCCCGCTGTTATGATTTCAGTCGTGTAATTTTGCTTATCTGTTTTCGCACTTCTGATTTGCAACGGTGCAGCTTGTCTTGCATGCCGACTGGCATGAGGTCTGACATTCTCCACAGCCTGACTTCTTAATATCCTTCTTTAGATTTGGATTGTTAATTGTCTTTATATGCTTCATATGTACTCCTCCTAAGAGCATTCAAATTTATTTTGACTAATACCTTTTGCTAACTGCTCTGAACATTATAGCATATCAAGAAAGCATTGAAAAGCGTAAATATGATTTTTTGAATTATACCCTCTTGTCCTTTTTGTTCTATTCCCGCATTTACTGTAATACTAATATTGTATGAAGCAAAAAATTAAGGAGTAGATTTTATGCCCAGTATAACCAATCTCAGTGTAAAACAGGTAAGTAATGAGAAGCTTAATATTGTTTATTTATCGAAGGGACTTCTGGCTTCATATATTATTACAATTCCTGTGTTCATGCTGCTTGCGCTAATCCTGGCAAATACAGATTTCCCTCAGCGACTAGTTACTCCTGCAGTAGTTGTTACAACTGTCATCAGTGTATTGACTGCCGGCCTTGTATCGACAAGGGGCATACGCAATAAGGGTTGGCTCAACGGCAGCATTGTCGGCCTGATATACATGGCAATACTATACCTGGCTAGCAGTCTGATATACAAGGATTTTTCAATTGACAAATATGTCATAACTATGACTACAATAGGTACTATCTCTGGAGCAATCGGCGGAATAGTGGGAATTAACACAAAATCATAGGTACGGCCTAATAGCTCCCTCCAGAGCATTACAGGCTGATAGCATCTCGTCGTGATTCTTGCTTCGCAAGGCCTTTTGCCCTGCCTTCACGGGCTCCTTAAGCGCTAGCTTTATATCCTTGCGCTCTTGCCTATCCTTGCCCTTAAAAACCCTTCTTTCAAGCTCCATGGCTTGATAAAGAAGACTCTGCAATCGCTTATACAGCTCGGTTTCCCATCTATTTGTCCTCCATTATACTTATAGTCTTCTCTCTCTTTTATCGTCAGGGCAAGCGAATAGTCACTCAACAGGGTCTGCAACAGAAGAAGCACAATATATTCGCCAGCATTATCTGAAAGAAGGTGCGCCCCATACTCTGCATGTTGAAGCCACTGCTCTGCCCCCTGTCCTGATATGCAAAGCCGCTCTGCTGCAGTTGAGCCAATAGCTGACGATAGCTCATGTTTCCGGGATCCTTCAAAACGGCCTCCTTTGCATGATTCATTGCAGTCACCCTGTTTCCTATCCCGGCATTAGCCAATGCACTAAAATAGTACCACTCGCCATTTCTCTCATATACTTGAGACAACTCGTGCAGTGCGCTTTGATACTGCCTTGTCTGGATATACATTTGAACCTGCCGGAAAGCCGGCGAAGGCGATGGTTCGTTGCTTTGCTGTCCCCAGGCTTGACCAAAAAATTGGCTGAAAATATCTTCAAAGCCACCAAAATCAAAGCCTCCGTATGGATTATAGTAGCTTCCACCAGGCTGTTCGCGGCCTTGTTGACCGTAGCTTCCATCAGGACGCTCATAGGAAGCGCCTCCGGTTTTTTCATTCTTAATCTGTTCGTATGCTGCATTTATCCGGCTCATCTTTTGTTCTGCACCCTTATCACCGGGATTAAGATCGGGATGGTACTTCTTAGCCAACTTGCGGTAAGCAGCCGTAATCTCCTCATCAGAGGAAGAAGAGCTAAGCCCGAGGATTTTATATGGGTCTTCCATGTTATGAGTGTTCCCCTTTCCTTTTTTCAACCTTATACTTCTGCCAAACGCCGGAATATAAAACATTCTGTATAATATGCCGGTCCCGCTTAATAGGCAGCTTTTCAAATTCGCCCGTACATTCAGCTATCATCATGGTAAGCATAGGCGTAAAATCATTGCCTTTGCATGATACCAATGGATTATACCTGAGCTTTTTTATATCAGCTCTTCTATCATTGACCGCATCGAGTAAATATATGAAACGTCCAAGGGCTGCACCCATAGAATAGAGCCTATCAGCATAATCATCCTGTCGCCAGGCAAATAGAGCCCCCACAAGCTCACCAAAACAGTTGGCAGGCAAGTCGGGATTAAGTTCATTAGACATTTCCATCATTTTAAGACGCTGCAGGCATTCATTAACAGCCAAATACTGTCTGGGGTTTGCTTCCTCTATGAGAGGCAGGTATTCTTCTAGCCTTTTGCAGCTTTTCTCACCAATCGTGCTCTGATCATCCTTCAAGTCATCCAAACATTGAAAATAGGACAATAGTATGTTCATATCAGCAGCATATGAGGTGACAGTGCTTTCAATATAACAATTACTCCTTATCGGATGTCGAGCACAGCGGCGCCTATTCTGAGTCTCCTCCAGCTCATATAGAGAGGATAGCAATATAGTCAGAAAGGTCATGTCATATGTAAGCGTTGCCCTGCTGAGGTTACCGTACTTGTCAGCTAATTTATGACATAGCCCGCAATAGAAACTTCGATATCGATTTTTCTCTTCCTTTGACAATGTTTTGGGGTTTATTACGACGTATCCGAACATTAGGACCTACTTTCTTCTGCTGCTGCTAAGTGCCGGGGCTGCTTATTCCGGCTGTGTTTGCTGCTTGCCAAGTATTGCTCTGAAGCATGAAACATGGCCTTGCTAACCAACCCTGTTGTTCCCCGGACGGGGTAACTGCATAGTCACATGATTAAAAATGAAACAGGATGTAACAATATTTGAGTAATGTTACATCCCTTCGTTAAAATAGCTATAGTACTGTGCAACTTTCATAGGTGGCTTCCAGATAATATTAAAATGCCAACTATGATTCGATAGGTTTAACGACTTCCTTAATAGCCCACTTCTTTAAATTTATCTTAGCTTTTTCAACACCGGTCTCAATAGTCACTTCGTCATCCTTAATGTTTACGATATTGCCAGTGATACCTCCGATTGAAATAATGGTATTACCAACCTGCATGGCATCAAGCATTGCCTTAGCTTTCTTGTCCCTTCTTTTTTGCGGCAGGAATATCATTAAATACATAATCAATATGAAAAATACTAGATATCCCAATGTTATTAAGAGATTTTGATCCATATGTTTCCTCCAATAGAATTTATTTTATTATAGGCCTTTGTAACCTTAATAATTTATTTTGAATTATGAAGTGTACCCATAATTACTAAAAAATTCATTTCTAAAATCACCCAATCTATCATCCATTATAGCTTGTCTTACATTTTTCATCAAGTTAATTAAGAATTTTATATTGTGCCAGGTTGTAAGCCTTATTCCCAAAACCTCCTGAGCCTTTAAAAGGTGCCTAATATATGCTCTTGAGAAATTTTTGCAGGCGTAGCAATCGCAGTCCGGGTCCATTGGGGAAAAATCTCTCGCATACTTTGCATCTCTCACTATGATCCTGCCTCTACTCGTCATAACTGTTCCATTCCTGCCGTT
This sequence comes from Clostridiaceae bacterium, assembly GCA_012730015.1. GTDB lineage: Bacteria > Bacillota > Clostridia > Acetivibrionales > DTU013 > JAAYBT01. The sequence continues at coordinate 8,640 of JAAYBT010000129.1, read as the reverse complement.
ACGGGTAGGAAGAACACAGTCAAACATATCTATTCCGCGTATGGCCCCCTCGATCAGGTAATCAGGGCTTCCAACGCCCATCAGATATCTGGGCTTATTCTCCGGCAGTACCGGGACAGTGCATTCTAACATCCTATACATTTCCTCAGCAGGCTCTCCCACGCTAAGTCCACCAATTGAATAGCCCGGGAAATCCATCTCCACAAGCTCCTTAGCACTCTGCTGCCTCAAATCAGGATACATTCCCCCTTGGACAATTCCGAACAATGCCTGTTTATCTGTATTTGCATGTGCCTGCTTACATCGTAGCGCCCATCTGCTGGTCCTCTCCAGTGACTTCTTTGTATAATCGTAATCAGCCGGATAGGGAATACACTCATCGAAGGACATAATAATGTCAGAGCCCAAATCGTTTTGAATTTCTATTGCCAATTCCGGTGTAAACAGGTGCTTTGAACCATCGATGTGAGATCTGAATACTACACCCTCTTCCCCGATATTTCTCAGATCACTAAGACTAAACACCTGGAAGCCACCGCTATCAGTCAATATAGGCCTGTCCCAGTTCATGAAGCTGTGTAAGCCGCCTGCTTCACGGATTAGCTTATTTCCCGGTCTCATATAAAGATGATATGTATTGCTCAGAATGATCCTTGCATCTATTTGCTTGAGCTCGTCAGGTGACATTCCCTTTACTGTTGCCTGAGTTCCAACAGGCATAAAAACGGGAGTCTCAAAGGAACCGTGGGGTGTATGAACCACACCAAGCCTTGCTCCTGTCTGTTTACACTTCTTCTTTAATTCGTATCGTATTGCAGCCATGTTTCTCCCCTTATTTAATCAGCATCCCGTCGCCGAAGCTGAAAAACCTGTACTTTAGATTAACTGCCGAATTATAGGCCTTCATAATATTATCTTTCCCGGCAAATGCACTTACCAGCATGATTAGTGTAGATTCCGGAAGATGAAAATTTGTTATTAAGGCATCAATCATTTTAAAGCTATATCCGGGATAGATAAATATATTTGTCCATCCCTCAGATGGCCTGATGTGTCCCTGCTCGTCTGCGAGTGTTTCCAGGACACGACAGCTGGTCGTTCCTACTGCTACTATCCTTCCCCCAGCTGCTCTACATCTGTTGATTGTGTCTGCAGCTGCAGCATTCAGACTGTAATACTCTGAATGCATGACATGCTCTTCGACATTTTTTACCTTAACAGGCCTGAAGGTACCAAGCCCCACATGCAGGGTCAGTGCTGCAAAGAGTATTCCAGCTTGCCTTAACTCCTCCAACAGCTCCTTAGTGAAATGAAGCCCGGCAGTTGGAGCAGCAGCTGAGCCTCTATACTTTGAATAAACAGTCTGGTAACGCTCAGGATCTTCAAGCTTTCTTGTAATATAAGGAGGCAATGGAACGATACCTACCCGATCTAAAACCTCCTGAAATATCCCTTCATATTCAAAACGCACAAGCCTGTTTCCCCCCTCAACCACTTCTAAGACCTGCGCGAGGAGCTCACCATCTCCAAATGTAAATTTAGCACCGGGCTTTGCCCTCTTCCCCGGCTTCAGTATTACCTCCCAAATATCGCCCTCAATATTTTTGAGCAGCACAAATTCAATTTTCCCACCTGTATCAGACCTGTTGCCAAGTAATCTTGCCGGTATTACTCTCGTATCATTCAAAACGAGGCAATCTCCTTTGCGAAGATATCCCTTCAAATCACCGAAGCCTTTGTGTTCAATGCTGCCACTATCCCTATCCAGCACAAGAAGCCTGGAGCTGCTTCTTTGAGCTAATGGCTCCTGGGCAATTAGCTCCTGTGGCAGTTCATAAAAAAAATCACTGGATTTCATCTGTCACCTATGTTCATAGTTCTATCAATATTTTTTTCCCACATCAAATGAAATCATACACCAAGAAAGGCTGTTTTACAAGCAGAAGGATAGGCAGATGTCAGGTAGCATATACAGGAGCATTTACTGGCTGTGAATAGTTATTCTACCTTTGTTCCCTGGAAATAGTGGGTAAGAATTTGGTCATATGTCAACCCTGCTTTGCCCATGCCGATTGCGCCTTCCTGGCTCATACCGACGGCATGTCCCCAGCCCTTACCGGTAAAGGTATAGGTTTCGGGGAGGACTGCAGCCTTTTTCTCATTACCGTCAGCTCCAAGAATAGTTATCTTATTGTTAGACCCTTTAAGAGTTCTAACTCCTGAGGCCGTTACTACACTTTTACCCCCGAGCTGTGTCCTGATTGGTTCAGAGCTGGCGGGCAATGCCAGTTTATCAACGGCAGGCTCCGTAACCGCCTTCTCATCTTTGGCGGCTCCTGCTTGATTCTCTGTTTGCTCTGATGCTTGATTCGCATCTGCACTGACCGCATCCTTGCTATTCTCACCAGTACTTGCGGTTTCTTCAGATGCAACCGATGCATCTGTTGAATTTACTGCATTAGTTGCATCAGACGCATTTGCTGCATTACTCACAATAGTTGCATCGGCTGCATTACCAGCACCGGCATTTGCATTTTGAGATAAGGCCGTAGCAAATACATCTGCATCGGTCGTTATTGTGTAGAGCTGACTGCTTAGCCCAAAAAGAGTGCGACATCTTTCATTAGAATAGTATTCAGGCTCTCCCCTGCTTGCTCCCCTGACAGCTAATTGAGTAACCCTGCCTGTATCTGCAGTCCTGGTAATTGAAATCCCAAGAATATTTCCAAGCTTCGGAAGTCTAGCTTTAACATCAGAAGCGCTTAGTGTTTTGGTCCAGTTGGTAATTTTCTCATACTTATCCTCAACACTCACAAGGTATGGATGAGTTGAACCCCAGACATTGCGCACATCCTCGGTGCTTCCGCCGCCTGAGGCAAAATAGTATATATGTGCCGCCGGTTGTCCATTGTATGTAATAATCTTATCCTTAACTTCATCTATCACCTTATTACAGGAGGCCACCTCACTGCTATAACCCTTGTATACCTGACAGCTGGTAGTTGCACAAAGATCAAAGCCTGTCTTCGCGTGCTTGCCCATATTGTTAATCACATACATCTTCGATGCAATCGCCTGCGCCTTCAAAGCTTCGTCCGGCGATTTTCCGCCTATTTCAGGAGGGACATTGCCATATAGGTACTCCTGTATAGTCACTACATTAATTACAGTCATATCACTGCTTGAAAGTCTTCTAACCTCAAGGGCACCTCTATAGAGCCTGTCTTTTATCCTTAGAACAGGCGGATTGTTTTCCTGTGCTGGCCGGATTCTAAAATATGCTGAACCACTGTCAAACATACACAATACACGGTGAGATGCATCAATAACAACAATTCTTGTGGAAGATGGCTGAATCATAGTATAACCTGCATCGCCCAGCGCTGATCTTAGCTTGCTAATCTCGGCCTGTGCATCCGCCTCATTAACACATGAAGCCGTCCATACCTGCCATGCATCAGCATAAGAAACATAAGCCTGGACTCCCGCCTTAGTGTATGATGCTGCCTTTTCTTCTGCACTAGCTGCGTCCGGGTAATCATTACCTATTTTTATATGATATGGTCCATATGCGGTACCCGAGGGCGAGGTTGCAGAAGGGCTGTACTCTTTGATTCCGCTACCGGTATTGTAGTAGTATTCATCCTTCCTGACGTAAATTGCCGAAGAGCTTGGTTCCCTATATATCTGAGTAAATTCATTGTCGCTGAAATAACCAATCTGTAAGCCGGCACCGGCAGATACGGCAAATATTGACTGAGCAGTATTGACAGAGTTATCCCTATAGTATAACCCTACCTTGACTGTCTCGGGAATATTATGGGCCCCTATTGAAACAGTCGATGAGGGAAAAATTATTGTCACGGTAAAAAGCAATACCACTGCCCTTTTTAAGAATCTTTTTATCATATTAGCACCTTCTCGTTAGTAAAAAATTATGAATCCGTATTATCAATGCCTTTATCTGCTTATTCGACATAAATAATCCTCTTTCCTTTAATATCGGCATTTTTAACCGTTTTTTTGACCATATTTAATCTAAATGTAACACAGGTAAAAAATAGCAGCATAGCTAGATTTTGTTTTTGTGCAAAATTAATTGACAACAGTATAAGGTGATGTTATGATTATTTAAATTGAAATTGAATAACTATAGGTAGAGGCGCATTTCTCAAAACTAACATCGGGGAGAGCCGCAGGGGGTTCAAAGAAACGATGCGAAAGGGAGAACTGCCGAAGGAACAGTATCCTGTCACTTGTTTCCTGGTTGTAATTCGAATAGTATTGCAACTGTCATCAGCAATTTGATGGAGCGCTATCAGTTCACAGTACCCCAAGAGGGTGCACTTGGTTTATTGGGACTGCTGGCGTATAGCTAGCAGTTAATTTATTATAAGGAGGCTTTCACAATTATGAACAATAAATTAAGAGTAGGTATACTTGGTGGAACAGGCATGGTTGGGCAACGTTTCGTCACTCTTCTTGAAAACCATCCATGGTTTGAAGTTACAGCAATTGCAGCGAGTGAAAGATCAGCCGGTCTCCCCTATGAGAAAGCTGTTGAGGGGCGCTGGAAAATAGAGACTCCGATGCCGCAGGCTGTAAAGAATATCGTTGTAAGAAATGCTACACAGATTAATAAGCTGGCAGATGAAGTCGATATGGTCTTTTGCGCTGTTGACATGAAAAAGGATGAAATACGCGAGCTCGAAGAGCAATATGCGAAAGCTGAGATACCTGTCATATCAAACAACTCAGCCCACAGGGATACACAGGATGTGCCTATGATAATACCCGAGATTAACCCTGAGCACACAGCTATTATTGAAAAGCAGAGAAAACGCCTTGGTACAAGGAGAGGTTTTATCGCCGTAAAATCCAACTGCTCACTACAGAGCTATGTACCGCCGGTTCATGCACTCATGCAGTTTAATCCCGATAAAATACTGGCTTCAACCTACCAGGCAATTTCCGGAGCGGGAAAGATTTTTAGTGACTGGCCGGAAATAGTGGATAACGTTATCCCCTATATCGGAGGAGAAGAAGAAAAAAGTGAAAGGGAGCCGCTAAAGATCTGGGGTACTATCGAAGGAAATGCAATCGTGCCGGCAAAGGGCCCTATTATTTCCTCACAATGCTATAGAGTGCCTGTTATAGATGGCCACCTCGCTGCGGTCTATATCTCATTCAGGGATAAACCTGCAAAGGATGAAATCCTAAGCTGCTGGAAAGAGTTCAAGGGAAAACCGCAGGAACAAAAATTGCCAAGCGCTCCCTCCCAGTTCCTGACCTACTTCGATCAGCCCGACAGGCCTCAAACAAAGCTCGACAGGGATTTGGAAAATGGAATGGGAATAGCTCTCGGCAGGCTTCGTGAGGACTCGATATTTGACTACAAGTTTACCTGCCTGTCGCACAATACAATTAGAGGTGCTGCAGGCGGCGGCGTGCTGATGGCCGAGCTGCTGAAAGCTGAGGGATGGCTGTAGGGTAAGCACTATGAGATGAGTACTGTAGGATGCGTTCATGAAGTTAAAAGCCTGAGAGAATGGCTATAGCAGTAGTAATTTGCTAATAATATTTTGAAAGGGTGACCGTGATGAAAAAGTGTATTTTTACCGGCTCCGGTGTTGCGATCGTTACTCCGTTTAAGGGAGCAACAATTGATTATGAAAAGCTTGGTGAGCTGATAGAGTTTCAGATTAAAAATAAAACTGATGCTATTATCATCTGTGGAACTACTGGCGAAGCATCAACTATGCCTGATGACGAACACATTGATGCAATAGAATATGCTGTGAAGAAGGTTAATGGAAGGCTACCGGTTATTGCCGGAACAGGGAGTAACGACACAAGACACGCTATCGACCTGAGTACTCGTGCACAGCAGGTTGGTGCTGACGCTATACTAAGCGTAACTCCCTACTACAACAAGACAAGCCAGCGTGGCCTTTACGAGCATTTCAGATGCGTGGCGGAGGCCCTGACCATTCCTATTATACTCTACAACGTGCCATCCAGGACAAACCTGAATATAAATCCTGGCACATTGAAGCTGCTATCGCAAATAGATAATATAGTAGGTGTAAAAGAATGTAATCTCAATCAGGTTGGTGAGACTATAAACCTTTGCGGTGATGATTTTACCATATATTCCGGCGAAGATGGGCTTATTGTTCCTCTTATGTCTCTTGGCGGTAAGGGCGTCATCTCAGTCATGGCAAACATCATACCAGCCGATACACATGATATTGCCGCCAACTATCTTTCCGGGAATGTTGAGAAAAGTAGAAAATTGGCTCTTAAAACCCTTGACTTAATTAAGGCCCTGTTCATCGATGTCAACCCTATTCCCATAAAAGAAGCGATGAACCTAATGGGTATGGATGTAGGAAAATGTAGAATGCCTCTTGTTGATATGGACGAAGCAAACAAGAGCATTTTAGTAAAAGCAATGCAAAGCTACGGGCTAATTTAGGCGTTTGCAAAGACTATTCAAAAGAAGGAAGTGGCTAGTTTTGATAAACATATTATTGAGCGGATGCAGCGGAAAAATGGGGCAGGTTATCACAAGACTTTCAGAGCAGTATGACGATTTGCAGATAGTTGCAGGCTATGATATTGCTGACAATGGGAAATGTGATTATCCGGTTTTTACTGAGCTTAGTAGCTGCGATGTAAAAGCTGATGTCATCATTGACTTCTCAAATCCTGCTGCTCTAAATGAGCTGTTAGCATTTGCCAGGCAGAGAAAGCTTCCCATCATAGTAGCGACCACCGGATTATCATCAGAGCAAAAGCAATCATTAAAGATTGCTTCAGATAGCATAGCTGTTTTCTATTCGGCTAATATGTCCCTTGGTATCAATTTACTGATAGACCTTGTAAAAAAAGCGGCAAAGGTTCTGGATAAAAGCTTTGATATCGAGATAATCGAAAAACATCATAATCAAAAGCTTGACGCGCCAAGCGGGACTGCTTTAGCAATAGCAGATTCGATAAATGAGGTGCTGGATCAAAAGCAGGAATATGTCTATGATCGGCACTCTCGCATGAAAAAGAGAAGCAAAAGCGAAATCGGTATGCATGCAGTAAGAGGTGGAACTATTGTTGGAGATCATTCTGTTATATTTGCCGGGAATGATGAGATTATTGAGATTAACCATTTTGCCGGGTCTAGAGAAATTTTCGGTACCGGAGCCCTTCGCGCAGCCAGATATATATATGGCAAAAAGCCTGGCATTTATGATATGAACGACCTCATCCGCGAAGAGTGAACTGGATATTAATCACTAAAAGCTGCAGTGTGAATATCACTGCAGCTTTTTATATGCCACGGATCATAGCATTTTCATAGCTTATTAGTTCAGGCATTATGTGCGCTGCTTATCAGGAGCATTCTGCGTTGTCATATGCTTTGAGTTGCGCAGCATAATTTATTGCGGGTATATATGAAAGCTCGTCCCTATATATCGTGCAGTTAAGTTCTATTTAGGCTACATCGCAAAAAGCTTTATCAGAAGTACCTCTTGATTTCATCTTCATCTTCGTCTTTATCTTCGCCTTCCTCTTCCTCAAAGTCAACCTCTTTATCGTCAAAATCCACATTGTCATAATTTCCGCCGCCTTCATCTTCGTCCTCGTCGTCGTCGTCATCATCGTCGTCATCTTCCTCATCGATTCGTGCAATAATATACTTCTCCAATTTAGGATATACATAGAAATTAGTAATGAATCCTATCAGGCTGAAGGTCAGGAGAAAATATGGTATAAATCCAATCAAGGGATTGAAGGTAATGATCATACCAAAGGACAGAAAAACAATAAGGGCACATAGCAGTAAAATACCTATATTAGGCAAAAACTTTATCACTGCAAATATAAAGGAGTTTTTATATAGATTCTTTAATGAAAGATCAAAGGTAATCATTGTAGGATATATATACATACTCATGCATGCGAATAATGCGAACATAACACTCATAATGGAAATGCCCAGTAGTCCTATGATCTGTGGAATCTGAGCCTGTTCTATCAATGCATAATATGCTCTGATAGAAAACAGCATCAAAAAAGTGACTATGAAGTTTATCGCACTGACTATCAGACTTTGCTTCATGTTCTTCTTGGCAGTATCCTTAAAATCTCCCCATAAAAATGCATGCTCTTCACGGGAGTAGTTTCTCATTATATAAGTAAAGCCAGCCTGTGCTGGCCCTACTGTAACCATTGGCAAGCACATCATAATAGTAAGCAGGATAAACTTTAGCATAGTGTCATTCAAAAGCATCTCAGGGTCATTCATTGCATTCGGAAAGATATTGGGGAAAAAATAAAGCATCGCAAGCATGCCTAATACAAGTGCCGGCAAGTTAAATATCAGAAACATAATATTTACCTTGATAAAATTCCAGAATTTTCTCTGTAAAATTTGAAAGAATACAATAAATGGAGATTTCGGCGGTGCGTCCTTTGGCACTCCCGGTCCAGGTTTGTTATAATCAAAAAGTCCAAAAAAGCCTGCCATACATTTTCCTCTTTTCTTAAAATATATTATGAATCCATCTCGTCAGCAAAAGCTCACTAGCATTTATTCTATCAACAATAGAACCATAATTCAATACGTCAGATCTATGCTAT
>JAAYBT010000128.1 GCA_012730015.1 Clostridiaceae bacterium | reverse complement strand
CTCATCGATTATAAGCGAATTTCCAAGTAACATAGATGTATCCTCCCGTCTCACTAGCAGTATGTCCAGCTAACTAATCCGTAATTCGTCCCTATAACTAATTCACCATCATGGATCGTATGGCATTAAAATCACTGTAACATTTCAACCTCACAAGAGTACAATTCTTGTTTAGTGCGTTCGATAAAATGTCTACCTAATTCAATGAGCGCTTGCGCGAATTGTGCGCCAAACCGCGGGCGCTTTAGTGCCTTCCTTACGCGTTTTGTGTGTATCGCGATGCGAGCATTTAATAAACAAACCCTGTGAAGGGATTCAAATCACAGGGTCTTATCTCTCACAAATATAGAAGGCAAAATGAGTAAAGCTAACGTATTTATGGAATAAAATGCGCAACCAACTCATAAAGTCATTCCCTCCAAAAAATTATAGCATTATATTAACATATGAAAGACATAAAATCAATTAACATGATATTTGTCATCTGCTAATCCACAAGCAACTCTTGTCCCACAAAGTACAGATAGCCAGACACCACAATCCCAGTAATGCCTGGCTATAACTCATTTATCCCTGTCCTGCATAACTCATTTATCCCTGTTCTGCATAACTCATTTATCCCTGTTCTGCATAACTCATTTATTCCTGTTCTGCATACCTCATCCATCCCTATTCTTCATATCTCGTCTGTCCCTAGAATTAAGTGACCTTAATATTTAAATCGCCTCAGCCAAACGATAGAGCACACCTGCCATCTCAGCTCGGTTGGTATAACCCGTGGGGTCAAACATATTGTTGGATTTTCCAGTCATTACTCCTGCATCATAAAGCAAATTAACCGCCGGCTTCGCTTCCTCAGCTATTGAGGCATCATCTGCATAGGTATGCTTTTCGTCGCTGGCAGGCAATGTTTTACCGGAGTAACTCAAATATTTCTCAACTATGACAGCCATGTCTTGCCTGCTTAACGGCTGGTCGGAGCTGAAGGAATCAGCAATACCATTATCCTTAGCCCAGCTATCAGATGCCAGGTTCCATCGCTTGCCTCTCGTTTCACCAGTCTGGCCGTCTAGGCGGTATAGCATAGCAAGGAACTGCGACCATGTAACATCCGAAGTGGGGCTGAAGGCAGCTGCACCCGTCCCATATATCAAACCCTTTTCGCTGGCATAGGCAACGTACTTATAGAACCAGTCACTGGCAGCAACATCATTATACGGGTTCTTCCAGCTAGAGAGCAGATATCCTTCAGGATCCACGACTGCGAAGTATGATTCTTTTGCCGCATAAGCCTTATTAAAGAGCAATGGACTTCCCTTTGCGCGCCAGCTTTGAGGATCTGCCTTGCCCCAGAAGGTGATGCGTTCAATATTTTGTGCGTACTTATTATATGTATTAAACAACTGGGCATAGAGCTTGGCTTGAGCAATCTCCTCATCCTTTGTAAGAGGAGCGGAATGCTGATTCGAATAAGAACCATAGGGTATGTCAAGCTCAGTTATGCTTATCTTAACGCCTGCCTTCACAAAACGCGCAATGGCAGCATCAACGGTATCCACATCGAGGTTGTCAGTCCAATAATGCGACTGCATCCCTAGCCCCTCCACCAGCAGCCGATCAGGCTGAGTGTTGCGCTGATCTGTCTTCCATTTTTCATTTAGTTCCTCCGCCATCAACGCCATGGCTTCCCGTTTCCAGGGATCGTTTTCGTTATAGTCATTGTAGTAGAGTATAGCTTCATTATCTGCCTGACGCGCAAATACGAATGCGTCATAGATATAGTCCGCGCCACTTTCGCCCTTGCTTGCATCAGCTCCATTTTCATAAGCAATATACCAGGGCGAGTCCTTGCGTAGCACAGTTTTCCAATCTTCGGGAATAATAGATCCACCGTCAAAGGCTTCATTTACTACATCCCAGGAATATACCTTCCCCTTGAAATGCCCGGCCACATTGCTTATGTATTCCTCCATATTTGATTTTGCCTCAGCCCGAGTGACAGCCTTCCCCTCCGCATCAGATGTCAGCCATCGAGCCGATTGGGAGTGCCACACCAATGTATGCCCATGCACTTTGATGCCGTTGTCTTGAGCCCACCCGACAATCGTGTCGGCATTTGCGTAATTATATACTCCCTTGGCAGAGCTCAAATACTGTGGCTTCATGTCATTCTCTGCAGTAACCACACTGTAGTGGTGCTTGTACATGGCAGTATTCTCGGCATCAGTAGTCTGATTGGAATTCATAATGTTACCGATTAGGAATGAATCCTTATATATGTCTGCAATAGATGAAAGCTTCAGATCCCATTCGGGAACAATGACCTCCTCCAGCTCACCTACCTGACTTATTTCAATATCGTCTATAAACCACACATCAGCATGTCTTTCCTTATCATTTACAACCAGTCTGAAATCTATAGTGTTAAGAGGAGTCTCCATAAACGGAGTATTGATATTTACCTGCTTCCATTCACCAACAGGCAATGTGCCGAAGTTGCTGGGCAGCTTGAATTCGTTTAGAGCATATTGGTTATTGATAACAACACCAGGCCCCGTAAGCGTGTCCTTTCCCTCGTTTCCTGCAACCGGTGCATAGAACCACACTGAAACATTGTACACTCCACCAGCAGGAAGTGGCTCGGCTAGTGTCAGCCTGACCGCATTGTCCGCGCTAGTATAGCTTCGGCCATCGATGTGAGTGACCTTCAGAGCAGTGTCATCACTCTTCCCAACACCAGATGAGCCTGCCCACTCAATTTCCGAGGCGACAGCTACAGTAAAGAGACTATCCTGCACTGCTTTATCATCAAAGGTGAAAGAAAGCAATTTAGTGATTTCCTTCTCTTCAACAGGTGCCGGCAGGGCTGTTATCTGCAGCATCACTTCATCGAGATAGAATGTCAGCCCAGGAATACTGTCATCGTTATGAAATACTATGGACGTAACAGATTTATGATCTTCCGGTACATCGAAATCCAGTGCAATGTCAACCCACTGCCCAGCTGTAAGTGTCGGCTTAACACTCCCGACACTGCCATATGTATCGCCGCCGCTGCTATCCCTTGTTTCAACACGAACACCCAATTTTGCATCCTTAGCACTGTAAGCTTTAGCAGTAAGCTTATATTTCCCACCCGGTAGCATGGGCGTGTCCAGCGAATCATTGCGGATTGCAACACCACTGTAGTTATTATCCGCGGTCGGAGTGACTTTAAGGCTGCCGCTACCTTCCACAGATAAGTCGTTTGCCAGGGTAATAGTTGCATCACCATTTTGCTGAAGGGTATTATCAGTTTCAAAGCCTTCATAATAAATGGTATCTCCAACCTCTGCCGAGACTGCATTAACAGTCAGGGCAACTGTAAAAAGGGTCAATACCATCATGATAACCAGTAGTCGTGCAATGCTGCGCTTCCAGTGATAACGAATAATCATTTAAAAGCCTCCCATCTATATTTATTCCAACCCATCTTTGTGTACAAATTGTAGCATATGATGAAATTTTTTACAACGTTATCATATAAAAGTACATGAAATAGTTAATTAACATAAGATAATAAGCCCTCAGATAATGTAAACGCATAAAATTAACAATATTCCTAGGTTTTTACAAAAAAACGGAGTTGACATGGTATAAAATATAAAATAGACTAATTATAGATAAAGTTGTAATTTATGTTATTATATTGGTAATTTTGGCAGGGAGATATCGATTCGTGAAGTATGCGGCAATTGAAATAGGTACAAATTCGACAAAAATGATTATTGTGCAAAAGGATGCGTCAAATTCTTTTTCAGTTTTGCACAAGAGCACTACTGTAAACCGGTTAAGTCGCAACATGTTTGAAAACTGTATGCTACAGCAAGAAGCACTTAACAGTGGCATGAACATAATTCGCAGTTATATGAAGGATATTGAAGCAAGCAAAGCAGAGCTGGTTTCTGTCTTTTCCACAAGTGTACTGCGGGATGCGAACAACAGTAGCCTTTTTATGGCAGAGGTGAAGAAGCAATGCGGCTGCGATATTGACGTCATCAGCGGAAATCAGGAAGCATTTTACGCCTATAAAGCAGCAAGCGGCCTCATGGAGTCTGAACATGAGAAATCCATAGTTGTAGACATTGGTGGTGGGAGTACAGAAATTATTTATGGAGACAAAAGGAACATTGATCATAGAATCAGCTTGGATATCGGTGCGGTCAGATTAACACAGTTGTATTGTAAGAGCGATCGCTTAGCTAATGAGCAGATATGCCAGGTAACCAAGAACATAAGGGGAGAGTTGGACGAGCTACCTGATATGGCGCATAAAAAGGCAATCCTAATCGGAACAGGCGGGACAATAAAAACTATGGCTACTGTTTTTTCCAATTCGGATTACAGTGATGAGAGTAAAATACACGGACTAGTTGTTCCAGGCAGCGCTGTCAATGACATCTTTCATGAGCTAGCAAACATGGATGTCGAAGCCAGAAAAGCAGTGAAGGGGTTGGATCCCAAAAGAGCAGATGTCATCATTGCCGGATTGCAAATTTTACAGGAAGTAATGAGAAAGTTTAAAGCCAGTCAAATAAAAATAAGCTCAGCCGGTGTCCTCGAAGGGTTTATGGAGCAATATATTTCCTTGCATAGCTGATATAATGCTCATCACTTGTTATCAAATGCTAGCGGGACGACACACACAAAACGCGTAAGAAAGGCGCTAGAGCGCCCGTTGCGTATTTTACTTTGCAAAACACGGTTTGGGCGTACAATTCGCGCATGCGCTCATTGAACTGGGGTTAAGGTCTATTATAGGAGGGAATTAGACTATGAGTTACATTGAAGTGAATAACTTGGTAAAGGATTACAAAATAAACGTAAAAAAAAGAGGCATATTAGGTTCGATGCAAAGCTTGCTAATTCCGGAATATAAGATGATTAGAGCTGTTGACGACATCAGTTTTTCTATAAAAAAGGGCGAGATGGTGGGATTTATAGGACCAAATGGTGCGGGCAAATCAACGACAGTAAAAATGCTTACAGGTATTCTTATGCCAACCTCCGGCAATATCATTACAGGAGGCCTATCTCCACACTCCGACAGAAAAAAGAACGCAGCAAGGATTGGCGCGGTATTCGGCCAGAGAACCCAACTGTGGTGGGACCTCCCCGCAGAAGACACATTTGACTTGCTTCGATATGTGTATAAGATGCCTGAAAAAAAATTCAAGGCAAATATGGAAACATTTAATGAATTATTAGGGCTTAACGAATTTATCTCCAAGCCTGTAAGGCAGTTGAGCCTTGGCCAGAGAATGAGGGCTGATATTGCAGCATCTTTGATTCATGATCCCGAGATTGTCTTCTTTGACGAACCAACCATAGGACTTGATGTTGTAGCTAAGCAAAAGGTCCGTGACTTCGTAAGACACATGAATAAAGAGAAAAACATTACTATGCTTTTTACTACCCATGATATGGGAGACATTGAGAAAACCTGTGACAGAATGTTGATAATCGATAAAGGGAAAATCATATATGACGGAACGCCTGATGACATTAAAAAGAAATATGCAAAATACAGGACCCTTATAATTGATTTTGTTGAGAAACAAAGCGGAATAGAAATCCCCGGTGTAGAGGTTTGTGAGGACAAAGGAAACAAGGTTCAATTCAGATTTATTAAAGATGAAGTATCGGCTCAGGAGCTCATCAGTAGCCTAACTAAGAAGTATGAAATATCGGATTTTACGCTGCAGGAAGCAGATATCGAAAATGTAATCCGGGAAATATATGAAGGCGGTATTAAGTGCGATGAGAACTTATGTGGAGTTTGCTAAAAAGGCAATTCAAAACAACATAGTATATAGAGTAAACAGCTATGCAGGCATTATCAATACTATTGTAATGATTTTTGTAAACATAGCAATCTGGAGAGCTATTTATGAAGAGGAAGCTACCCTCGAAGGACTTCAGTTCAGATTAGTCATTACCTATATCGTCTTAAGCTTCCTGATGCAGAGCATTTTTGTTATGGATGAATACCTTATCCAGTACAAGGTAAGGAGCGGCTCGATTTCTACAGATATGCTCCGTCCCATTAGTTTTCTGGGCTACGTGTTTTCTCACAATATAGGAGTAATGCTGTTCAGGATTATAATTCAATTGACACCGGCGCTTTTAGTAGCAATATTCTTCGTCAAAATACTTCCGCCCTTTTCACCTTTAATAGCTCTTTACTTTGCTATCAGTGTTCTACTCGGATACCTAGTGCTTTATTCCATAAACCTTGTTGTGTGGCTTACTTCATTTTGGTATTTTGAGATATTTAGCTTTATCACAATAAAGGATGCCGCAGTAATGATACTATCCGGGGCACTCTTACCAATATGGTTTATGCCAAATTGGCTATACAACCTTGTGCAAATCACTCCCTTCGGGTCAATTTACTCCGTACCGATATCAATCTATCTTGGTCAGCTTCCGGAGACTGAGATTTATACCAAGATACTTCTTCAAATAATATGGATCATAGTGTTCCAGGTAATTGGCAGATTATTGTGGCATTGCGCCCAAAAAAGAATCGTGGTACAGGGGGGCTAATATTGGATAAGCAAAAGATGTTTACAATACCGGAATTAACTAAATTATTCTTTGTTCATACAAAATTGATTGCAAAAACGACATTGGAATACAAATTCCACAGGTCGCTTATCAGTGTCGCCATTTTTTGCAGGGAAATGATCAGTATAGTTACCATGTACCTTATTATGATAAGGTTTGTATCTATAAAGGGCTGGGATATGAATGAAATGCTCTTTCTCTATAGCTTCCTATTCATTTCTTACAGCCTCTTTGTCTTTGTTTTTGCCGGAATACGTGACTTTGATGCGATGGTTCAATCAGGTGAGCTGGATCGATTTCTTCTTAGGCCACTGGGACTAATATATCAGGTCATAGCATCAAGAGCAGATTTTTCAGCTACATTGGGGCATGGAGCGGTTGGCGTAATTTTACTTATTAAAACAGCAGGCTCCGTGGGTATTGAGTGGAATCTGAGGAACACACTAGCATATATCGCAGTGATTTTAGGTGGCACAGTAATCCAAGCCTCACTTTTCATGGTTTCATCCTGCTTTAGCTTCTGGACTGTCAACACGACAAATTTACGAAATTTGGTTTTCTTCAATGCCAGACGATTTGCGGCCTATCCTCTTAGCTTTTATCCGGGAGTGATACGGTATTTGCTAATATTCCTGCTGCCCTTTGCCTTTGTAAACTATTTCCCCAGCCTCTACTTCCTAAATAAGCCTGAGGTATCGATACTTGGAGGTTGGATTCCCTATTTAACACCGGTAGTGGGAGCAGTGTTGTTCTTTTTGGTTTATACCTTTTGGAAGTTTGGACTGAAACATTACTCAAGCGTAGGCAATTAGCTTCGGTTATAAATTTTATTAGTAAGGATGGAAGGATAATGAAAAAGTATTCTAATATCATAATTCTCTCGATTGTAGCCATATGTGTACTGGTTTACCTGGCAGCAAAAAACATAAACTTTCAGGATGTCTTCCTATCAGTTGGTATTTATGATGAAAAGATATCAATTGTCAACACCGCTGACATTCATGGGCATATTCTTTATGATGAACATATCGGCTATTATTCTATGGATACTTCAAAAAACATACGCGGTATGCCTATTCTAAGAACCTTGGCCGATGATGTGAAGGAAAGCAACGAAAACACAATAATGCTTGACTCGGGAGACCTTTTCCACGGGACCAATGAAGCCAATATTGAAAAAGGCAGAGCAATTGTGGAGATCGCAAATAAGATGGGCTATACTGCAATGACCATTGGAAATCATGATTTCAATTTTGGTATGGATAGACTCAAGGAGATTCGGGATCAGTTAGCCTTCCCTATTCTATGCGCCAATGTTTTTGAAAACGGAATCCCTCTTTTCGAGCAATATAGAGTGCTGGAGCTGGGCGGGATAAAGGTTGGCCTGTTCGGGCTAACCCATGAGGAATCCCTGACTTATACAAACAGCAGAGATATAGAAAATGTGACAATAGAAAATGCAACAGCAGCTGCACAAAGAATCCTTCCACATCTAAGGGAGAATTGTGATGTAGTTATATTAGTTTCGCATTTGGGACAGGAAAGAGATATTGAACTTGCTCAGAAAGTAAGTGGGATTGATTTAATTCTGAGTGGACATCACCACATTTTGCTGACCAAAATCATGAAGGAGAATAATACTTATATTGCAGAGGCAGGTAGCTTTGCGACCCATATCGGAATTGCTGATATCTATATGAAGGATAAGCAGGTAGAAAATATTGTGTGGAGAGTAGAGACAACCTCTGATCAATCGAAGGCGGAAAAAGAGACAGCTGCTATCGCTCAGAATTACTACCAAATTGCTTACGAGTCCTTGAAGGAAGTCGTGGGAAGCGCTGATACAAGACTAAACGGTCTGCGGTTCGATGTCAGATCCAAGGAGACCAATCTGGCCAACTTGCTTGCTGATGCTATGAAGGAGGTGGGAAATGCCGATCTGGCTTTGATGAACGGCGGAGGGATCAGACAAAGCATTCCCGAAGGTGATATCTCCATGTATACCATTGGCGAAGTACTCCCCTTTTACAACTCCCTTGTCACTATCGAAATAAAGGGTGAGACCATATATGAAGCCATTGAAAACGGGCTTAGATCATACCCGAGCGGCATGTATAACGGAGCTTTTCCGCAGGTGTCAGGAATTAGCTATGAGTTTGACGGTTCGCAAATTGCAGGAGAGCGATTGCAAAAGGTCTATAAGGATGGAATTCCAATCGATAAGGAAAAGATTTATAGGGTTGCTACCAATGATTACTTATATAACGGCGGAGATGGCTATGAGTGCCTTAAGGATGCGAAACTAATTTTTAGCGGCGGACTACTCAAGGATGTGCTTGCAGACTATATCAAAGACAAGAAGACAGTATCGCCAGGCTTGGAGGGGAGAATCACAGTTATTAATGAGAAATACAAATAGCTGGAAATGAGAAAATGAAGGTATCGGAATGATGAAGAATAAAGTAGACAGACCAAACAGAGGGAAGGGTGTTCTTATTGTATTCGAAGGATTAAGCGGCAGCGGTAAAAGCCTCAATGCAAGATTTTTGCTGAAAAAACTTAGAGATAATGGCTATGAAACTATCCTGACAGAATGGAACTCAAACCCAGTCATTAGAAAATTCTCAGCATGGCTGGATTCTGTAGGTATACTATCATCAAGTATTTACAGCTTCTTACAGTGGATTAGCTTTTTAATTAATTATTTCATGATTGTATTACCGGCACTGTGGTCCTGCAAAATTGTGATTGCTGATAGATATGTTTATACAGGAATGGCAAGGGATAGCGTTAATGGCGCCACAAAGAGGCTCGGCCGCATGATTACCAGTGCTGTTCGTAATCCGGATTGCATTTATTTTCTCGACATACACCCAAGTGTTTGTCTTGATAGGCTCAAGGCAAGGAAGAGGGCCTTGTTTCATACAAACAGGAGGATCAAGGAGAATAGGCTGCTGAAAAACAAGGACCTATACTATTTGAACAAAATGAGGTATGAGTACAACAGATTATTTTCAGATGCACGGCAACCATGGGCAGATAGGGTTTTTCAGATCGATCCAAAAAATGAGATTGTCAATTGTGACACAGTATATCAAATTTGCAAAACGAAAATAAAGAAATTTCAGGGGGATACAATTATGTTTAAAAAAGAAATTGAGAGCAAGATATGCAAGATATTGAAAGGCTACTGCCAATACAATAGTGACAGCATTGCCGCAGACAAGGACCTAAGGGAAAACTATGGGGTTGATTCTCTTATCCTGGTGGAGTTACTGGTAGATATTGAAGCCGACTTCGGGATTACCTTCGACAATGAGATGCTTTCCTATGAGCACTTTTCCACGGTTGCTGCACTCGCGGAGTATGTCCTTGAAAAATCTAGTGGGAATCAAGAGGTGAGTTGTGTTTGAAAAAGCATTCGATAGCAAATGTTTCCAGGTATTATGACCCTGACGCCCATGATTGCTTTCATAATGTTCTTCTAAGCCTGTTAATCTATAAAGGATTGAATATCAATCTGGTATTGGCCGATTACCTTTGCTTCATGTATGAGCCTGAAAGCGGCTATATCGGTCTAAACTATCTGGATAAGCCCCTTCAAACCATATTGCTGAAGGAGGAAGAGCTGAATACATCGTTGGAGTATGTGTTTTCACCAACAACGGCAAACTACAGGGATTATAGTACTGTAATTAATGACAGTCGCTATGGTGACAAAATGAAAATATTCCGCTTTTACGATGACGACAATGAGCAGGCTTATTCTCACCTAAGGGATTTGGTTGACAGGGATGAACCGACAATTATTGCAGTAGACCTGTTCTACATGCGTTACCATAGAGCCTTCCAAAAGGAACATGGACTTCATTATGTAATGGTCACCGGATATGACGATGAGAAGGGACTGATTGAATTATTCGATAAGAAGTTTAACGTTGAATGCGATTTTGATGGGAGCTTGCCTGTAGAGGACATAATGAAGGCCAGGAGCTCCGACAGCCCTCATACGGACCCCTTTTTGGGTGAGTATAGAAGGCCTTTGCACAATGTTTGGGTGGAAGTTAATGCTGATTCGTTTACTGTATCTGATAACAGATCGCTAAACATTATCAGTAAGAGTTGTAGCAGAATGCATGGGCAAGAGGATGTTCTCGGGCATGAATGCGGACTGGCAAGAATGGAGCTGTTTCGAAACGACTTAATCTCCAGAACACAGTCCGAATTGAACAAGCAAACACTTGACCTGTTCAGATATTATACAGGGTCATTTAAGGTAGTTGCAAGAAGCAGACGAAGGTTTACCGTTTTCCTCAAAGAGCTTACATCTATTTTACCAGGTAATCTAATTACTGAAGTTTCATGCCTTTTGGCTGATTCCGCCAAGTGTTGGGACCTATGCTCGAATATCTCCTACAAGTTCGCCCTGACAAAATCAAGAGAGCTTGCAAAAAGCATTTATGCAAAGCTGGGAACAGCTATAGATCAAGAAAAAGAAGCCGTGGATCGTTTGCACTCATTTTTGGGAAATAGTCAGATTTGAGTGCAGAAGGAAGGATGCATATATGAAGAAGAATGAATATTCACCCTGGAGACTCTTCCAGGAAAGCAGTGAAAGGTACAGTGAAAATACAGCAGTAATCTATAACGACAAGAGATACACCTATGCACAAATATATAGTCAGACACTTGAGTTTTGTGCCCTCACACAAGAATACGATTTTACAATTGCGGGTGTTTTTCTGCCCAACTGTACACAGTTCATTACATGCATGCTTGCTCTGAACAAGCAAAAGAAAACTTTTGTGTCGCTATCCTATCAGTTTAAGAGCGATACTTTGATAGAGCTTGTCAACTATACGGATATTGAGCTTTTGATTACGGATGTCAAGGGCTATGATATCGTCCGCGACAGTATAGAAAAGCTAAACATAAGAATAATTTTTGTTTTGCTGGAAACAGGCGAATTCCGGATTATTGAATACATGAAAAAGAAGAAACGGGAGCTTAGAGGTATTGATGAGAACACCTTCGGGATCTGCTTTACATCGGGCTCCACCTCTAAGCCTAAAGGGATTGTCCTGTCAAATTATGCGATTACCGGTAATGCTCTTGCGGTTGCAGAGCATTTGGGCTTTACAAGCGATGAAAGGACAATATTACCCAGATCGCTGGCACAGGCAAGTCCTATCTCAGGAGATGTCCTGATGGCTTTCAGTAGAGGTGGAGGGCTCATTTTGCTGAACAATGTATTCCATCCTGCAATTTTTCTAAAGGCAATCGAAAAGCATAGGGCTACTAATTTTTATATAGTTAGAACCATGCTTTTACAGGTCTTGGAGTATCCCAGATTGGATCAATATGATTTAAGCTCGGTAAAAAGAATATTAATCGGCGGCATGATTAACCCCGTGCATATTTACAAGGAAACCGTAAGGAGATTCCCCTGGGTCACAGTATACAACGCTTACGGCTCATCCGAGGTCGCTGCCAGAGTAACCTTTGGAGAGCATAACGATGTAACTTCACTCCCCTGCGTTATCGGTAAGCCGATGAGGGGATGTGCGATAAAAATTCGGAGAGAAGACGGAAGCGAGGCTGCCCGGGGTGAAATCGGAGAATTGTATATACAAAGCGATTATGAGATGGATGGATACTACAAATCTGAAGGCTTGACAAATGAGGCCCTGTCCGACAAAGGATTTCGCGTCAGGGATATCGGCTATCAGGATGATGAGGGGAGATATTATGTCCTGAGCCGCAACGACGATATGATTATGCAAGGTGGAAGCAGGGCATATCCTATCGACATAGAGGAAGTGTTGCTGAAAAACCCTGCGGTAAAGGAAGCTGCAGTCATTGGAGTAGAAGACGATAAGCTTGGACAGAAAATAGTTGCCTTTGTCTGCATAAAGTCTGGGTTTAAGATGGAAGTAAAAGATCTATACAAGTGGTGCATGACAAATCTGGAGGACAGAAAGGTCCCAAAGGAGATTCATATTGTGAATCATATTCCGAGAAACGCTATTGGGAAAATCAGCAAGGCAGATATAAGGGTAATGTATGAAAAAATAACCAGTATGCAGGAGGTAGCGGTATGGAAAGAAAAAAATTGAGCGTTGAAAGAGAAAAGCTAAGTCCGGAAAGACAACTAGTCCTTATGACAGCAGTTGAAATGGAAGATCCACAAGGCGACGCACTTAAGGAGCTTTTGAATGAACAGCTGGATTGGTCTGATGTAATCTTCCAAATGGTTACACACCGAACCCTTAACATGTTCTACTACAATCTAAAGAAATTCGGTCT
Organism: Clostridiaceae bacterium; assembly: GCA_012730015.1. Classification (GTDB taxonomy): domain Bacteria; phylum Bacillota; class Clostridia; order Acetivibrionales; family DTU013; genus JAAYBT01. The sequence goes on along the minus strand of JAAYBT010000128.1, from coordinate 4,963 downwards.
GTTTGGGATTCCTGAGAAAGAAATACAAAGACTGCTTGAGTCACAATGGTTAGTATATGGTGAAAGAAATAGGAGCTATCTGGGACATTTGGGCAAGGTTATGAAGGCATTGGAAAAGCATAATGTTATCGTTCCTATTCTTAAGGGGAATCTCTTGGCCTCTCTGGTATACCCTGCAATAGAGGCCAGGATATTTAATGACCTGGATTTATTAATGAAGCTCGATGACATAAACGCCGTGACAAAAGCACTGGAAGAGGCTGGTTTTATACAGGGCTTCTACGATGAGGAAAAAGGGATCGTTGTAGAAGCGACAAGAAAGGCAAAAGTACTGACGCAGATGGTGTCCCATGAATTGCAGGAGTTTCAGAAGGTATGCGATAATCCCTTTGCCAAGCTGGTACAGGTGGATGTAAATCACGACATCCTTTGGAGGGGAAATTGTCCATATAAAATTGACACAAAGGACTTAATCGAGAGAACCGTCCCCGTGGAGATCAACGGTATAAAGGGATATATGCTTGATTATGCAGACAACATTATTCAGCTAAGCTGCCATCTTTATAAAGAAGCTACTTTAATGATATGGATTACGGATATCAGAGATCTGAAAATATACAAATTTGCAGATTTATATATGTATATAAAGAAATTTTACTCTGATATAGACTGGAAGCAGCTTGTTGACAGAGTCAAGGGTTATGGCATTGACAAAATTGTCTACTACAACTTTCACTTCATCGGAATGATGTTTGGAGAGCTCGTCCCTCAGGAGGTCATGGATAGCCTTAGGCCTGAGGACCTAACCTATTTGGATGAGTATGGTATTGAGAACCAGGAACCCTCCATCTGGAAGGTCGACTTCTTCACAAGGTTGTTTGACACAAACAGGGTTCTGATTGCAGAAGGACAGACTAGCGGAATGTCTCGCTTTATGGAAGCCAAAATGAAAGCTGATGGGAAGTGCTTCCACCGGACAATACAGGGAAAAGCATGAGTTTACTTCATGTAAATTATCCAGATAAGGAGTATATCTTATGAAAGAAAAAAAGGTTACGATTCTATGCTCTGGATTTGGCTTGGGGTTTTATGTCATCGGTCTGCTATTGGACAGAAGGTTTAAGAAAAAGGGCATTTCCAGCGAAGTCCTTGTTTTTGAGTCACTTATGACCAAGGATAAAATCGAAAAGGTCAAAAGCAGCAGGAAGGTTTATCACAAAAACTTCTCGGCCGCCTTGATGTCTACCAGAATGCTTCTTGACACAAGGCAAAGCTTGGACGACAGTGCCGTTGACGAGCTAACACATGGCTGGCAACAAGAAGGCAGAAGCTACTTCATTGTCCTGTCCGGACACTGGATGCACATAATGCAAAGATACAGGCAAATAATGTCCCAAAGGGTAAATATCGATATCATATATACCGATTCAGACCTGCCTCCTTCCTGGAAGAACGTAAAGGCACTATATCAGGATTACAATCGGGACTGCGATGAAATCTGGCTATTCGACTCACTTAATAGGTCCGTAGATTATCAAATACCCATATCTGATCTGGAGAGTATTCCATTTTCTCAACGCCCAGAAAGGTATATTATTCACGGTGGTGGTTGGGGTCTGGGAACCTATCGCGAGAGAATCCTTGAGCTTGAACAGCATGATATCCTTCTAGACATAATTGGCTACGAACCTGATGAAGCAGCCGACCAAAAAGGGAAAAACAGATATTTTATCAATAATCCCAACTGGGCAGCATGGAATAGGAATAGCGATAAGGAATACGAATTCCCTCCCCTTGCTCAGGTTCTAGGATCAGAAACTCTTGATTACCGGAATAAGTCCGAATATCATGTAATGTTTGATTTAGTCCGTGAAGCCAAGGCCATTATTAGCAAAACAGGCGGCGGTACACTCGTTGATTCTCTTGCGGCAGCCACCCCGGTTGTGATGCTGGAGCCCTTCGGCGAGCATGAACAAAAAAATGCAGAGCTGTGGGAGTATTTGGGGTTCGGTATCCCCTATGCCAAATGGAAGGAAGCGGGCTTTTCCGAAGCTATCCTTGAGTCTTTGCATCAGAATCTATTGAAGAAACAGAAGGATTGTATTGATTATACGGATCATTATTCAAATAAATACTCTTTATAAAGAGAAGAAGATTTGTAAGTAAAGCCTTTTGGGATGGTGTTGTGGAATGGATAAGAACAAAATTTTAGAAATACTAAATGAATACAAAAGCCCAATGTATTTATATGATGCCGGGATTATTCAAAGGCAGTATATGAAGCTTAAAAGTAGTCTTCCCGAAAGATTTGAGATTTTCTATTCAATGAAGGCCAATCCCCTGCTTGGCATTTGCCAATTGATGAAAAGTTGTGGAACCAGGATTGAGGTAGCTTCGGAGGGCGAGTTACACACAGCATTAGCTGCAGGCTTTCCTGTACAGGACATAATATTTACAAGTCCCGGGAAAACAATTGATGAGCTTGAATATGCAATTGATAAGCAAATATACAGCATTAATGTGGAGTCCTTTGCTGAATTAGATATTATTCGGAAAATAGCTCAGGAAAAATCCAAAAAAGCAAACGTGTCAATTCGGATAAATCCTGATTATGATGCTTTCGGAGCCGGAATAAAAATGTCCGGTGGATCCACACAATTTGGTATTGATTATGAACAGCTAATGGAGGGTATCGCTAACATGGGCAATACTCCTCATATTAATCTCATAGGTATCCATGTATATATGGGCACTCAGATACTAAATGCAGATAACATTGTATCCATTATGGATAAGATATTTGAGATGGCATTGTCAATGCAAACAGGGACAGGAATCAATCTCGAATTCATTGACTTGGGTGGAGGATTTGGGGTCCCCTACTTCACAAACGATCATCAGCTGGATCTTCTTGAATTGAAGTCAGGTACTGAAAAGGTGTGGCACAAATACAGAGATAAGTTCTGTAATACCAGAATAGCTGTGGAAAGCGGCAGATTTTTACTCGCCGAGTCCGGGAAATTTTTCTCTAAAGTCCTCTACTGCAAGCATTCCAAAGACCGGTCATATATAGTCTGTGATGGCGGATCAAATTTTCATGCCAATTCAGCCTTTCTTGGTAGGCACATAAGGAATAATTTCCCTATGTCCATATTGGGGAAAGAAAACGAGCCACTATTTGAAGCAACTGTCGTTGGCCCTTTATGTACCCCTACAGATGTTATAGGACAAAGGGTCATGCTCCCTAAGGCAGAACCCGGTGATTACCTGGTCGTCGAGAAATCTGGTGCGTACGGTCTTACAAACAGCCCTGTCATGTTTCTAAGTCACCCGCAGCCAGCAGAGGTTTTGGTGTATGATGATGCCGTTTACATTCTTCGCGAGCATGGAAAAAAGGAAGACTTTTTAGTAGGTCAAAAAGGCTTGGGTTAGAGGTGACACAATGGAAGCTTTGCAAAAATATATAGTTGATGTTAAAGAGGAGTTGGTTACAGGTCATAATTGCTTATTGGCTTGCTTAAGGTACATTACCGAGCATTATGGGTGTAGCTACTCTGAAGCGCAGTTGTTTCTTCTGATCAATAACTTCAAGATAAGATATGGTAACAATTTGAATGAATTTGGCCGCCATCCACTGGAAGGACTAAAGGAATTTGAAAGAAGGACTCTTATATCATTAAAAATCCGCAGGCGATACAGGGACGAGATATTTCCCGAGCAAATGCTTCAAGAGCTTAAAAGCAGTATGTTGATGCTGGCTGTCGATACAAAATTACTCGGCTATAACAAATTATACTCGGCAAATGAGAATCGAAAGCATTTCATCATAATGTATGGCATCGATATTGGCAGGAAAACAGCTAGTATCATAGATCTCTATATGCTTGACTACAAGGGGGACGTTTCTTCATATCGAGGAGAAATTTCCTTCGACGAGATTTTTGCCGCTATGGATAGATATTTCTGTTTTTGCTTCGACAGTAAAAGAGATTTGTCAGAACGTGAAATTCTGAAATATGCCTGCTCAGATATACAGAATTTCATAAGCGGATCAAGGGATAATCAAGGGGCAATAGGATCTACAGCCCTGAGGAGTTTTTTAGAGGATCTTATCAGGTTGGAAACATTGGATAAGCAGCAATTGGTTTCAACCTGTTCATCTATTAACTATAACATAAAAATAAGAAGCTTCAACCTGATAAATAGATATATGACGAATATTTTAGATGAAAACGAAGCTATTAGAAGAATAGATAGTAAAGACCTGTTGTCTTCGATAAGGTGGCACATGGCCGAGTGGGACAGAATTGGTTTGTCTATTATAAAATATGGAATTTCAAAAGGTAAAAGTAATCTGGCATGCATCATTGACAGGAGCATGAAACTGCTTGACTCACAAATGGAGGTGTATGAAAAGTTCTCCTGCCTACTAAATGATGCAATAAGTAAGGTTGCAACTGACTTGTGAAAACGTATATGAAGGAGGGTTATGGGAATGAATTTTGAACAGTATATACCCATACCAATCTCAGGCGTAGTAGCTGGGAATAACTGCATTTTAACAGCGACCCATAACATTACCAAGCAGAGCGAATATAATCTATCCGAGGTTGATTTATTTATCCTGGCCAGTGGCTTCAATATCAGATACTACTACGATTTTTGCAGTATTGGGAAGCTATCGGGAGATTTCTTTGATAATCTTGAGAAGGCAACGTCAATCCATATAAATTTACTCAGAAAAGATTATGAAGGAATTACTAGCAATGACATGGCCCGCGTTCTAGCAGGAGGCAATATAATTTTGCTTCTGGTAGATACAAAGAATTTACGATACAGCAGTATATATTCCAGCAATGATAATAGACAGCATGTGATCATGCTGAATGGGTTATCTTTAACAAGAAAGTGTGCACATATAATAGATCCACACTTGACCGATTACTCGGGTACCCCATCCGTT
>JAAYBT010000013.1 GCA_012730015.1 Clostridiaceae bacterium | reverse complement strand
TATATGTCCATCCATTGCCTTCATTACCTGAGACTTTCCTGCTTCACTGTCCAGCTCAAGCATGGTATCCAGTACAAAAACCTTGAAAACATATGTATGTGAGCCAAAAGGCGGGAGAGGACCTCTGTAATAATGTTTACCACCGTAATTGCTCTTGCCCTGAACTGCATTTCCAAGCGATGAAACCACCGTCTGCTTTGGAACCGCCTCAGGTATTACGCTAAAGCTTGCCGGTATATTCCACATAACCCAGTGATTATATGTGCCCAGCGGGAAATCCAGATCATCCATGATTACGACCATTGAAACGGCATCTTGGCAAATACCATCCAGCATCAAGGACGGAGATACATCCTCTCCTTTTCCTGTATGTTTTACCGGAATATTACCGCCGTTTTCAAAGGCATCGCTTTCCACCTTTAGATTTTCAGTCATACTGAACCTATCCGTGTTGAAAAATCTAATTAAAATCGCCGCAAGCACTAACACCCCAATGATTCCTATTATTAGTAAAGCTTTTTTCATTGTCAATCTCCCCTAATTAAATTAGTAATACCAAGCCTTCCACTGCTTCTAATTATACGGATTTCATTAGCAAATGTATGCACATGAGTAATTATATCACAAGCTTTACACAATTCTACGAATCTATGGTATAATATTCCTTATAATTTCTTTTGAACATCAAGGGAAAGGGCGTGAAGCAAATGAATCAAACGGGCGAAGCCGTTATTAAGATTAGTGACCTGAAGATGCGCTTTGGTGATAATGAAGTGCTGAAGGGAATAGATTTGGATATATATAAGGGCCAGATTATTGGATACATAGGCCCTAACGGGGCTGGCAAAAGCACTACTGTTAAGCTGATGCTGGGCATTTTACAGGGCTTCGAGGGCGAGATTAGAATCTTCGGTGAAGATATAAAAAATGGCAGTGTCGAGTACAAGCGCAGAATTGGCTATGTTCCCGAATCCGCCGAGGTATATGATAGTCTTACCGCCAAGGAGTATCTCACCTTTGTAGGCGAGCTTTACGGCATCGATAATGCGGTAGCAGATGCAAAGGCGGCAAAGCTGATGTCCCTGTTCGGAATTGAGGACGTTTACCACTCGAGGATTTCAACCTACTCCAAAGGCATGAGACAAAAGCTGCTCATTATATCAAGCCTTCTGCATGACCCGGACATTCTCTTCTTCGACGAACCGATGAGCGGCCTTGATGCTAACAGTGTGATGATATTTAAGGAGATTATGTCCTCACTTGCCGCTCAGGGTAAAACCATATTTTACTCGTCACATATCATGGATGTAGTCGAAAAAATAAGCAGCAGGATAATACTGATAAGCGAAGGCAGGATTGTTGCGGACGGCACCTTTGACCAACTCAAGGAAATGAGTACCGAAGGCTCTCTTGAGGAGATATTCAACCAGCTTACAGGATTCAACAGGCATAAGGAAATAGCCGATGAATTCATTTCTGTTATAAGTGAGGTGCAGCCATGAAAGAGTTCGGCCTTCTTAAGCTTCTCGATAAATTTTCCCGGGTATTCCAACGCTCCGGGGTTGATTACAGGACACTCCGGCTAATCCTTCAGCTTAAGCTGACCATTGATTCACGAAGAGTACCCACAGCCTTTGCAAATAATAATAAAGGTAATCAGGACAAGAACAACTTCAAGAGGAGTCTATTCCTCTATACCTTTATGGGTCTTTTCTCCGGGATTATAATTGTTACGCCTTTACCCATATTCATAAAGCTTAATCTTACCACAGGTATAATCATTTTTTTGCTGATGTCTACAATGATATCCGACTTTTCAACAGTCTTGTTGGATATAAAGGAAAAGAACATACTTCTGCCTAAGCCCGTAGATGGAAAAACATTGAATACAGCAAAAGTGATACATATTATTTATTACCTCTTTTACATAACCTTAGCCCTTGCCGGTCCATCACTTATAATCGGCTCACTTATGTATGGGGTCGCCTTCTTCGTTACTTTCCTGCTTGAGCTCATACTCATTTGCGGCTTTGTTGTCTTTTTCACCTCAATTCTCTACACCTTTATACTTGCAATATTTGATGGCGAAAAGCTCAAGGACATAATCAACTACTTTCAGATAGTACTATCTGTAGCAATACTAATATTTTATCAGCTAATCGGCAGAGTTTTTAACCTTTCTGAGTTGGTAGTTGTCAACACACCGGCATGGTGGCATTATCTGATGCCCACCGCATGGTTTGCCGCGCCCTTTAGCCTCATACTGGAGCAGGATACTTCGGCATATATTATTGGCCTTAGCATTGCAGCATTAGCAATCCCAATCGTGTCGCTGATTTTGTATATCAAATTGGTTGTTCCTCACTTTGAAAATAACCTTCAAAAGCTAAATAACAGCGCCGGCAAAGGCCAGACTGACAGCTTCAGGAAAAGGCTTCACTCAAAAACGGCAAATCTGCTTTGCTCTTCAAAGCAGGAGCGCCTATTTTATCAATTTACGCAAAATATTGCGGGAAACGAACGCAAGCTAAAGCTTAAGCTTTACCCATCACTGGCATTTGCCGCTGTTATGCCCTTTATTTTCATGCTCGGGGCTTTCAATAATGGGCAAACCATTGCGCAGACAATCCAAAACATATCAGATGGCCCATACCATTTCGGTCTCTATTTCACGGTCATTATGCTAGGTAGCACAGTCCAGCTGCTGAGCACAAGCGAAAATTATAGAGGAGCCTGGATTTATAGGACTTTACCTCTCGATTCTCCTGTACCTATTTTCAAAGGTGCTCTCAAAAGCTTCATAATGAAGTTCATTATTCCGCTTTATCTTTTCACCAGCATTATGGTCATTTTAATCGCCGGATCAAGAGTGATCCCCGATATAATACTTATATTTGCCAACATGATGATTGTGCTCTTGTTCATATTTAAAACCTCAAAAAGAGAGTTGCCATTCTATAAGGATTTCCAGTTTACTCAGGATGGAAGCCAGGCAGGAAGGGTTTTCCTATCATTTTTTGTAACAGGAGCGTTAGCAGGGATACATTTTCTTTTATCTATGTTGTCCTTTGGTCTGGTCGCAAATATAGCAGCGTCAACCATAATCAGTGTATTGCTTTGGAGAAGCAGCTTCAAACTCACCTGGGATAAGGTTAGCTACTAAAGCCTTGTTTATGTGCCAAGCATATTTGCAGATATTAGTTTAATCCCTCTTGAGGCTGCCCGCGGTAATATAGAGCTGTTACCAAAAGGCCTATTAGCAGCAATACGATAGCCAGGATAAACGGCAACACTCTTGAAATGTCGCTTAATAGTCCACCTATATATCCGAAAGGCACGCTTACGAGCATAACAGTTGTCTGAAGCAAGGCCATGATTACTGAACGCTCCGCCGGATCCACATGAATTGCAACCAGAGACTCCCTGAGCGTATGCAAAACAGCCATTCCCAATGCCTCGGAAAACAGAGAAGCCAATAAGGCTATATATCCCCAAACACCAGTACCTGTAATAGAAATCAGCAATACGCAACTAATTAAGGTGCTTAGGAAGCCCCCATACAAAGGCCTTTTCAGATTACTTTGCTTAATCCGAGAGACAATCGTAAAGAAAATAAAAATTGCCAGTATGCTCTTTACCATCGGAAAGATAGGTAACAGTGTATCCGGCACACCGATACGGCGAGAGGCGATAATCTGCCAAAAGGTCATTCCAATCATTGAAACTATCTCCACCAGAATACTGATGATTATTGCGAATATTGTCCCCTGTGAGCTTAATATCTTCTTAACTGCGCCCTTATAGCCGGATAGCATTTGCCCCCAGGACTTATCGCGGGATTCCTCTCGCTTGATTCTCCCGACAGCGGTCTCTGTTGAAAACTTATACAGTATCAGTATCTTTGCAGTCATTATTATGAATGCATTTATGTAAAGTATTCGAATAGCCGGCACCAGTGTAAGCTGCGATACAAGGATTGACGCTATTGGCGCAAATAGTGCGGAAAGGTTGCCAGCTATCATGACAAGAGAATAAACATGCGTGATTTTATCCTTTGGAGCATCCTCTACCAGCAAACAATCCCAGGACACTGTGGTTATCTTCATTGTGCCGTTAAGTAATGCGGCCACTGCAAAGAACCAAAAGCCCTGGCTGGATGCCCATATAAGGCAAGGGAGGCTCCATGCAATAAAATCAAATATTGCAGTGCTCTTCCTGCGCCCCAATTTATCGATGATGGCGCCTGATGTAAATGCAAATATCATCTGGGAAAACATATAGATTGAAGTGACAATCCCCACCTGCACATCGTGCATGCCCAGAGCGAGCATATATACCGTTGCATAGGGCAGACAAAGGTTCATGGACAGTCCCCACATGGGCTCGGTATAAGTACAGGCTCTCGGATTACCGCGCAGTTCAAAAAGAGTGCGTAGCAATCTGTTCTTTGGTAATTTCTTTCTCACTTTAAATTCTTCCTCTCTTGGTACTTTCAATAATTGAGAATAAGCTTCCGAAATTAATTCAACTATAGCATATTCTAATATTTTTATTGTTTTTTAACAAGTGCAATTTTGTTAAAGCCGAAACATTGTATGCCCAATAATTATCAAGTATAATTATGAAAGATTACATAGAGTGTTTGACAAGCATATAAAAAGGGACAGGAGAGCGCGAATGAAGAAAAACGATGTATATTTGTATGGAATGATTTTGATAACCAACAGCTTTCTTTTAAGGGATGCATATCCGGAGCCGGACACCTATGGTGAAATCACACAAAAATACAGCCTGCCCGGCGGCGAAACAGGGACCTGCGCAACCGTGCTGGCCAATTACGGCTGTAGTGTCATAATGGATGGCACCTATATGGGTAAAAACACCTACCCCCAAATACTTAAATTCTATCAGGATAAATCAGTAGATACCTCCCGCTTGTTTTTCGAAGCTGATTATGATGGCCTGGAGGACTACGTTTTAATCGATAAAAACACCCGCACACCCTTTGGGACCTTTGCTCAGTACTATTCTGACGGCCTAAAGCGGTGGAACAGGCCTCTGGATGAGGATATTATAGCTTCTAGGGTAGCAGGTATCGATCCATGGTTTGAGGACCAGACACTAAAGGTCTCCCGCATCTGTAAGGCAAACGGCATCCCCTACGTTACCATAGACTGCCCCTATGACAGTGAGCTTCATCAAAACTCAAGCATCAATGTTATTTCAAATGAGTTTATTTCTACAAACTACAAAGATGCCGACCGTAGCTCCTTGTTTGAAAAATATATCTCCAATACAGAAGGGCTGGTGTTTTTCACTCTCGGCTCAAAGGATATAATGTATGGAAGAAAAGGGCAGGTGCCAAGGCATTTCAAGCCCTATACTATTGATGTAGTAAGCACCCTGGGAGCCGGCGACTGCTTCAAGGCAGGCTGCGTGTACGCCTTGCTTCAGAATATGAGTGACGAAGATACCGTGCGCTTTGCAGCAGCCACTGCAGCCTGCGCATGCAGTGTTTTTCCCTTGCCCCTGAATCCTCCGACGCTCGAGAAAGTAAGGGCACTTCAGGCATCTCAGCGCTAGCTTATAAGATAAAATCTAACCTAACAACAAGGGGATACCGAATTTGGCATCCCCTTGTAATTCATATAAGAACAAAATAGGTTTTCTTTCAAAGTATCTGTTGCAGATTACTAGTAATTCTCGGCTCTCACTTCGAAGAAGGATTGAGAGTATTTACATACAGGACATACCTCAGGAGCCTTTTTACCCATCACAAGGTGCCCGCAAATACGGCATTCCCACATGGTTTCTTCTCCTTTTTCAAACACCTTCTGCATCTCCACATTATTTAGTAATGCGCGATAACGTTCCTCATGTGCTTTTTCAATAGCAGCAACCCTGCGAAATCTTGCAGCTAAATCCTTGAAGCCTTCTTCCTCAGCGTCCTTGGCAAAGCGATCATACATATCCGTCCATTCATAGTTTTCGCCTTCAGCAGCCTTCAAAAGATTCTCGGCTGTCTTTCCAAGATTGCCAAGCTCTTCAAACCACACGCGGGCATGCTCCTGCTCATTCCTTGCAGTCTTCAAAAACAGTTCAGCTATCTGATCATAGCCCTCTCTCTGAGCGATGTTTGCAAAATAGGTATACTTATTTCTTGCCTGACTCTCACCTGCAAAAGCCTCAGCAAGGTTCTTTTCAGTCTTTGTACCGGCATACTTGTTTTCTGTCTTGGTCTGCTCTACCAGAACAAATACTGATGCCGGCTGTTTGCAACGCGGGCAAATAAAATCCTCTGGTAATTCTCCCTCATGAATATATCCGCACACTGAACAACGATATTTGACCATTTTCTCATTCTCCTTTGACTTTTCATTATTTTCGCTTTTCTGAAAAGCAATTAGCTTTTTTATTGTCTCTATAGGGTAACCTTCCGGCTGCTTACCATCCAGAAGTGACTGCAAAAAGTCCCCTGCGTTCTGACTTTGCGGAAGCATATACCCTGCTTCGCGGACGATATCCTCCGACATGATACGATTTGACATCTCTATTGCCCTTGCCAGCTTCCCGGGCAAGCCTGTCGATATATTCTCCTGCTCCGACTTACTGCGCAGCATTTCATTCATAGCCCCGACAACCGCATTAGCTTTGGGCTGCTGAGCCGGGTATTCAACAGGAACCATGGAAATCGCACCGGAGGGGCAAGCATCGGCACAGTCTCCACAGCCTATACATTTTGCCGCATCGATGATGCTATTCTCTGTATCCGATGCCCCGGTTGGACAAACATATAGACATAAGCAGTCCTTTGTACACAAGCGAATATTTCTTACTGCATATTTTTCAGCCATCCTAATTCCCCCCTTCAATCTTTTCGAATTTCCAGTTTGGCACCTTGCAAACCGGACATAAATCCGGAGGGTTATCTCCGATATATATAAACCCGCAAATTGTGCAGACATACACACCGGTATTCTCAAGCATAGCGTCGCCTTCCTTTTGGTAGCGGCCTATAAGAGATCTCAAAATACGGGTTACCTTCTCGCTCCAGGTAAGTGCACGCTTCGCCCCACGATCCGCTTCATCGGACGCAGCAGCATTGGCATTAGGAAAGCCTTCCTCAAGATCCTTTTCCACAAGAGCCATCAGCTTATCAAAATCGGGATTCTCGGCTGGCGCAGCAGCTGCCTTAAAATATTGGGCCAGCTCTTTAAATAGTCCTGCCTCCTCAGGCTTATATTGCTTTTCACAGCCACGGGCAAAATTCGTGCAGATCGCACTGATTTCCAAGGGGGACAGTTCCTTCATGTCTGCCGGGGCTTCGATTGTTGATACAGGCCTCTTCGCAGCAGGAGCCACAGAATCACCCTGCTTAACGAACTCATCCTTTGTTGCTCCACAAAGGGGACAAACCCAATCATCGGGAAGGTCCTCCCACTTTGTGCCCGGTGCAATTCCTGCTTCAGGGATACCCTTTGCTTCATCATAGATATATCCGCAAACGGAACAAGCATATTTCCCCATGCTATTACCTCCTCACATGTTTTATTTGGCCTAAGTTATTTAGTCCATAGTTAATAATACCCTAACAAAACATGGTTCAACCAAAAACCTTCACCCATTTCTACAGTCGTTCAGACTCACATGCAAGGGAGGAGGTAATACATTTTTGCCCTTATTTCATCTCTCTAATAATTGTCTCTCTTAACTCATGCGTATCAGCTGCCCTGAAGTACTTTCAACCTCCATCGTCTTGGCCAATATTTCCTCTATAGTAGCCGAAATATTTGTTATTGCATCATTTATAGCATTTGTCTTTTCGTTTATCTCATCCGCTATTTCGACCAGCTTCTCCACTACCATAAATATTTCCTTTTCCTCCGTTTGAGTCGAGCTGGCTACTATCTTGGATGTGTTTGCCAGTGCTTTAACTTCGTTTGCCACCACCGAGAAGCCCTTCCCGTGCTCTCCCGCTCTAGCCGCCTCTATGGCTGCGTTGAGTGACAACAAGTTGGTTTGATCTGAGACACCAATAATCTCTTTTGTTGCATCTGAAAACTTCTGAACTCCCTGATCCAGCTTTTCAGTTATCTCCTTCAATTCCTTCGATACTCCCATCACTTCAGCGGAGCTTCCCAGTATCTGAGTAAGGTTTGAATTTACATCCTCGCCGCCTTCAATTATTTCTCTTACTGAAGAGATAATCTGCTCAACAGATGCTTTTATGTAGCTCAAGTTCTCCTCTGCCTGCACCTTTAATGTGTCGACCTCTTGGACATACTCTCTGCTCTTTTGCTCCTTCTCAGCTATCAATTCATACTCTACCAGCAGCTCTTCCCTATTATACTGTATGCAGTTCTCCTTATGATTTGTGCCCTTAAATATTGCTGATGCCATCATTCTGCAGTTCCCGTAGCCACAGGCATTACAGTTAACACTCCTTGATTCTTCAGTAGCTTTATGCATCTGAGAATAGACTTCTTCCAGCTGCGTATCAGTCTCAACTTTAGTATAATCAAGCTTGGACTTATTGGAATATTCTCTAACAAAAAGTGATAGATCTAATTTCTTGTCGAAGTATTTATACAGCTTGTCAATCTTTTTTTTAATTATCCTGCTGCTACTAGTCTTTCTATTTTTTATCTCATCGAGCTGCAAATCCATATCATCAATATCTACGATGCCCTCTGTGCCTGTTCCGACATTACAACCGAGAATGCAGTTGAGCGCATCTATCAAAAGCGGCATTTCTTTGCCTCGGCTATCCCTGTTTGCATAGCTTTCCAGGTAATCAATTACGTGCTCTGTTCCTTCTACCTGTCTAACTCTTGCCCTGGGCACCCTTGCCAACACATTCTCCTTTAAACCACCGGGCCTGGGAAATAGAAAACCCAGCCCATCCTCAATGTTATCAAAGCTCTCCTCTTTGAAGCTATCAAGATCTATCTTATTATCTCTGATATAGCCCAAGAGTTTTTTAAATGTCACATTGTATCCAATATACCCCCTGGTTTCTGCAGCATCAAACTCATCCTTCTTTGCAATACAGGGCGACAGAAAAGCTATTTTATCACTGCTCTTCACAACGTCCTTCAAATACACTGCAGTACATAATGCAGGGCTGTGTATAGGTGCCAACCTATCAATCAGCTCCGGTTTATATTTTTCTACATAGTTTACAATAGCCGGACATGGCTGAGCAATTATGCTATCAAGCTTTTTGTCCTTAACCGCCTTAAGGTAAGCCCAGGTAGTTATATCGGCACCGAAGGATACGTCATAGGCCAAATTCACACCTTTTGATTTAAGAAAGCCGAGTATATTTTTATAATTGCCGTAATTAGTTCTAAATGCCGGAGCTGCTATAATTGATATCTTCTGGCCTTCCTTCAGGTCATCAAACATTCTTTGTGTGTCATCGTAGTAATCTCTTGCATTGTGGTCACAAACTGTAATACATTTACCGCAGTGTATGCACATTTCCGCATTTACCCTAATCTTGTTGTTCCCACTCTCATCAGCATATGCCTCATTGGCAATTTTTACCGGACACACTCCTATGCACTTGTTACATCCTCTACAGTTTTCTTCCCGCGTAAAGATAATACTCTCAGAAATAGCCCTTTCCATTTGTAGGCCTCCTTATTGGTTTTATCGACTAAGTATTTTTGAAAGTTAAACGGATGTGAAAAGTCATCTTGTTTACTACTAACATTTTAGCATATCTTGTCACATTTTGTCTATAAAATGGGGTAAATTCAAAAGGCATCACAGGCCTAAGTCCTTACTAGGTGAGATTCATAAGCTGAATTTATGAAAGCCGGTTCAACTCCCAATATCTAAGCACTGTGTCCTTAGGCCGCCTAATTGATTGGCTTGGAATCCCGCTGCTGCGCCTCTATGGCCTTAAGATAATCCCTGGGAGATACTCCTTCATACTTTTTGAAAACCTTGCTAAAGTAAAAGGCATTATCAAAACCGAGCTTTTGCGCAATCTCATAAATATGTCCCTCACCACATGCAAGCATTTTCTTCGCCTCTGCGACACGGGCAGAAGAAACATACTCCACAAAGCTCTCGCCGGAGTACTTTGAAAAGAGCTGGCTTAAGTAGTTGGCGCTAAAGTTAAACGTTTCTGCAACCAGGCTTAGTGTAAGCCGCATGCCCAGGTTGTCATCAATAAATTTTTGCACCTTGCCAATTATCATTTTATGATACTTTTCGGAATTCGCCTCCTCAAAAAACGCTATTGGGTTTTCATCAGAGACATCATTGAAAAAGTGCGTAGCCGCCGTATAGCTTTCACTCAAATTGCGCGGGTCGTTTACAATGTTGCCCACAGCTGCCTTAAGCTGAACATTAAAATAGCTATGCACTGCACTCCTTGTTCTGTTAAGAGCCCGCTCAATTATTTGACGGCACTGGACGTAGTCACCATCTAGACAGAAGGTAATGACGAAATGCCGCATATCCAGCACGGTAATATAATAGCTCTTGGTCTTACCCAGGGTTTCCCTTGCCATCTGAATAGTGCCTGTGTAAAGCGAAATCAGCTGGTCATTATCAACATTGGAGCTACTCTCCCTGCTTATTTCACAATATGCGGCTATGTAGGATGATGAGGTAAACTTTATATCGAGATCTTTTTTCTGCCGCTCATATTGCTCGTCATTATCAAATAAATTGCTATAAAGCCTGATAAAGAACTTTTCTCGCAACACCGGTAAGCTTATTTGCGAATCCTGCATTTCACTGCTGATCTTCTTATATCGTTCAAGTATGTTCAACGCTTTTTGCACGGCAGCAGACAGAGAATCCGGGGTCAGCTCCAGCTTTATAAGGTAATCCACAACTTGCAGGTGCATGGCTTTTTTGATAAAGTCAAATTCCTCATAGCTTGTCAAAAAAATAAAGAGCGGAATACGTCCATACTTTTCTGCACAGCTTTCGGCAAGCTCCAACCCTGTTTTAACAGGCATCTTTATGTCAGAAATCACAATTTCAGGTCGCAGCTGTTCAATCATTTCCTCAGCAATCTTACCATTTCTGGCCGTGCCTACGATTTCGATGCCATGTTCTTCCCATTGCAGCATGGATTGTATTCCTACGCATACAAGGGGCTCGTCATCAGCGATTAACATCTTAATCATTGAACATACCGTCCCTTTCTGGTATTTTCTCATCCAGCACTTCCCCATTGATTTTGCTTTTAATCATTGGAAGCTTTATTGTCATGGTCGTGCCCTTGTTTTCAACACTGCTTATAGACAGCCCATATTCCTCTCCGAAGGCATATATCAGGCGTTCATTCACGTTGCTGATTCCAAGCTTGCTAAACATACCCTGAGCCTCGCGGTTATCAGTAATCAATTGCTTAACAATATCGCCACGTATGCCAATGCCATCATCAATTATCTCACAGATTACATTGTCGGCATCCGCTGACAACCTCAATTTTATCACACCCCCGCCCTTTGGCTCAACACCATGGAATATGGCGTTTTCAACAATTGGCTGCAAGGTAAACCGCGGAATAGCAACGTCCAGCAAAGCTTCGTTTTCAATTTCCTTCTGCCAAATAATCGAATTGCCATAACGATATTTTTGTATAATTATGTATTCATCGAGCAGAGCAATCTCATCGTGCAAAGGCACAACCTTGCGCAAATCCTTTGATACCGACATAAGCAGCCGTGAAAGCGATGTAGTCATCTCTGCGATTCCATTAATGCCCTGAATAACAGCCATCATCTTAATTGAGTTTAGCGTGTTGTATAAAAAGTGTGGATTTATCTGACTTTGAAGCATTCGGTACTCAAGATCACGCCGGCGTTTTTCGTCCGAAATTCGCCTTTCCATAAGCAGTACTACATCAGTGGAAAGCTTATTAATGCCTCGTCCAACCAGTCCCAACTCGCTGTCAGATTCAAGCTCTGGAACAATCGAAAAATCTCCTTTGGCTATTGCATTAATCTTCTTTCTCAGCATTGCCACAGGCTTGCTTATGTTTCGGTCCAGGCTATAGGTAATAAATAAGGCCAGCAGAAAAATAAGTCCACATAATACAAGGAGCAATAAAATCCATGCCCCCTGCTGCGGTACTATCTGGCTGCGCGGAATCACCTGCGTAAGGGCAAGGCCGGCATGCACAGGATAGCTTACGATCATGACTTCCTTCCCGCTATTATCCCGTACAGTAGCCGCAATTGTTTCTTTACTTGTTGGGTCGTTCGTGTTGTATCTGATGACCTCAAAGCTGTTTTGGGTTTCCACAAACTCCCTTCCGTTCTCGATCAGGTACAGGTTTTCGCCCACTGTCAGATAAAGGGCTGAATCCTCAGCAATGTGATAGCCCTTGAGCTTATCAGTAATAAGATTAGTTGATGCGGCCAAAAAAACAGTGCCGACTATACTACGATCCTTTGGACTATATACGGGAGAAAACAGCGGTATAATATCGTTATAATTCGAGTAGGAATAAGGGTCCGATGTAATCTCGCCCCATTGTGAAAAGCTGTTGTAAAATAGGCTGTCTATCCTTTTAATATTATAAATGTTCACCGGGATTGAAGCGCTGGGAGCATTGTCTATCTGTAGAATTTTGCTGCAGGAATTATCCACAACCACAAGCCGGCGCAGATATTGCCCTGCACGATTGTTGCGAAACTCCTCCAATGCACGCTCATGTGCTCGCAGGCCTTCCTTTTTACCCTCTCCGGGAGCTTCAATATAGTCAGTAATCTGTGTGCTCACACCGAACCACTTTGCAAACAGTGATAAATCAGACAGATCCTGTTCAATTACATTTGAAACAAGCTGCAAATTAAACTCTACCGACTGAATTGTTGTTTTGCGCTGGAATATATACAGCATGTAGAAGCTGAAGGTTGAAATCAATATAGTAACAATTAGAGAAAACGCAATCATCACCATAATTATGTGACTTTTAACCGTGCGGAATCTGTTACGCAATACAAGCTCCCCCCAATCATTAATGTATCTTGATTTTTTTTATGTGTCAACTTATGTGATAGTAATTACGAAACAACGATAAAATTTACATGTTTATCTGATAAAATTACATGTAATAAAAGCTTTCTTGTGATTGTGCATAAATAATACATTATTATCAAATGATTTTCCATTACTTTTTAACAAACAAAAGTTAGGATGAAGATATTAGAATAAAAACAGGAGGGAAAACTACATGAAAAGGGTTATACCTGTCTTACTCGTAATTGCATTGGCACTTGGCATGTTTGCCGGCTGTGGACAAAAGGAAAATCCACCAGCACCGGAATCTAAACCTGCTGCTGAGAAAACAGCTGATGCTGCCCCTGCAAAGGATGAGCCCGCAAAAGCGGAGAGTGTCAATCTGAAATGGGCAATCTGGGATCTTGACGCTACAGCTTATTACAATCCGCTTGTAGAAGCCTATGTCGCAAAAAATCCCCACGTATCCATCGAGTACATCGATCTTGGTTCTGCTGACTTCATGACCATGCTTAGTACACAGCTTTCGGGCGGTGCTGATCTGGACGTCCTTACAATTAAGGATATCCCCGGTTATGCCAACCTTGTAAAGCAAAATCATTTGGAGCCACTCAATTCCTACATAAGCTCCCAGGGGATTGATACATCCCTTTATGGCGGCACTACCGAACAGATCACAGTAGATGGAGAAGTCTACGCTCTGCCATTCCGCAGTGACTTCTGGGTTATCTTCTACAACAAGGATTTGTTTGACAAGGCGGGAGTTGACTATCCTACAAACGACATGACTCTTGCACAGTATGACGAGCTGGCTCGCAAGATGACAAGCGGCAGCGGCGCAGACAAGATCTTTGGCTGCCATTATCACACATGGCGCAGTGCAGTTCAATTGTTTGGAATACTCGACGGCAAGAACACAATCGTAGATGGTACATATGATTTCTTAAAGCCCTATTATGAGCTTATTTTGAAACAGCAGGATGACGGTATTTGCCAGGATTATGCCACCTTAAAGACCTCCAGCATACACTATTCGGGCGTATTCTATAACAATCAGATTGCTATGATGAATATGGGAAGCTGGTTTATAGCTACTCAAATCGCAAAGGTTAAAGCAGGCGAATCCCTTGCAACCAACTGGGGCATCGCTAAGTATCCTCATCCGGATGGCGTGCAGGCAGGAACAACACTTGGTACAATTACCTCATTGGCAGTTAACTCCAACTCCAAGAATAAGGAAGCAGCTCTTGACTTCATGAAGTTTGTAACAGGACCCGAGGGAGCAGCTGTTGTTGCAAAAACAGGAACAATTCCTGCGATCACCAACGATGAGGTTGTTGCGTCTATCACATCTATGGATGGTTTCCCAACAGATGATGCAAGTAAAGAGGCACTTAAGACAAGCAAAACCTATCTTGAAATGCCTATGCATGACAAGAGTGCGGACATCGAAACCGTATTGAACGAGTGCCATGATAACATCATGACAAAGAACACTACCATTGATGAGGCAATAGCCGATATGAACAGCAGAATCGGAGAAATTCTGAAATAGGAGCAGGCACACAAAATGTGGGGCGGTTTTTCCCGCCCCCATTTACTACGAAGAAGCAAGTTCCCGAAACCCATCAATACTTCTTGCATTGACGGGTGCGGTTCTTATTATATAAAGGGGGAGTAGCGTGTCCAGCAACGTTTTACATAAACCATCCAATAAAAAACTGGGGCGGCGCAAGGCTAAGCAAACCTTAGTTGCCTACAGCTTTATAGCACCAAATTTTATAGGCTTTGCTGTGTTCACACTTGTACCACTTGTATTTGCACTCGTGCTGTCACTTCTAGAATGGGATGGCGCAAACCCTATTAGCTTCGTCGGAATTGACAACTTTTTACGCCTTGCAAAGGATGCTCAGTTTCGTAGGGCGCTTTATAACACAGTAATATACACAGTAGGAGTTGTGCCGCTTACAATCGTATGTGCACTGGCGCTGGCTATTTTATTAAACAAAAACATCAAGGGACGCAACTTTTTTCGCACAGTATCATTCTTCCCCTATGTGGCCTCTCTTGTCGCAGTCGCTGCTGTTTGGAACTTCATGTTCAGTCCCGTACGCGGGCCTATTAATAATTTTCTCAATGCCTTTACCGGCATACCCTTCGAGCAGCTTCCCGGTTGGGGTGCAAGCAAGGACTGGGCGATAATTACTGTAATCCTCTTTACTGCTTGGAAAAACACGGGATACTATATGGTTATTTATCTAGCAGGACTTCAGGGTATTAATCCGGAGCTATATGAGGCTGCGGAGATAGATGGCGCAAATTCCTGGAACAAGTTTCGAAGTGTAACGGTTCCACAGCTGTATCCTACTACATTCTTTGTCACCATCATGCTGATTATCAACTCATTCAAGGTCTACGACATATTTATCAACCTCTTTGCGGGAGGAGATAATCAATTAAGCGATGCCACAAGAGTGCTTGTATATCAAATCTATAATACCGCATTCCGCTCGCTGAATTTCGGTTATGCAAGCGCGCAGGCAATAGTCTTATTTGTCCTGGTGCTTATTGTTACATTAATACAATTCCGCGGCGAGAAAAGGCTGGGATAGGAGGGTGTGCAAAATGGTAAAGCAAAATAGAAAGGGAATAGCAGGACGAATCTTTATTTATATACTATTAGTCATACTGGCACTGATAATGCTTGTGCCCTTTGCCTGGATGCTATCATCCTCACTAAAGCTTAACAAGGACGTTTTTACATTCCCTATGAAATGGATTCCTCAAAGTCCAAGATGGCAGAACTATATAGATATTTGGAAAAAGATCCCTCTGGGTATATTCATATTTAACACCTCAAAATTATCGGCAATTGTTACCTTTTTACAGCTTATCACATCAAGCTTTGCAGCCTATGCCTTTGCCAAACTCCAATTCAAGGGGCGCAACGCTTTGTTCCTTGGCTATATAGCAACTATTGCCGTTCCATGGCAGACCTACATGGTGCCGCAGTTCATAATGATGAGCAAAATGGGGCTTAACAATACACATCTTGCTATTATATGTCTCCAGGCCTTCTCTGCATTTGGTGTGTTTCTCATGCGCCAGTTTTATCTGGGCGTGCCCGATGAGCTGTGTGAGGCTGCTCGTATCGATGGCTTGAATGAATACGGAATATGGGCAAAAATCATGCTGCCCCTATCTAAGCCTGCACTTTCAACGCTTACGATTTTTACCTTCGTTAACACATGGAATGACTTCTTGGGTCCACAGATTTATCTTACAAAGATAGAGTTAAAAACCATACAGATCGGCCTGCGCATGTTCATAATGCAGTATTCCAGCGAATACGGGCTAATAATGGCTGCAAGTGTTGTAGCGCTGATTCCGGTCCTGATAATATTCTTATCTCTACAAAAATACTTTGTACAGGGGGTAGCTTCTGTAGGAATAAAGGGGTAAATTATGAGTCTTGATAATTTTGCTTCACAGGAAATTTCGAACAATGAAGTTAAAGTCGCACTAGAAAGAGCCGTAGCACAAGTTGAACGCAATTTGCCGCACTATACATATGCCTGTCAAAATCATACAAGTGTGAATCGGTTTTATCCTAAATGTGAAAATAATCAATGGACCTGCGGCTTCTGGCCCGGCGAGATTTGGCTCGCTTATGAGAGCACAGACAACCGGAGCTTTAGGGACGCAGGCCTAATTCTGGTAGATAGCTTTTACAATCGCATCATAAACAAGATAGAGGTAGACCATCATGATATGGGCTTTCTTTATACGCCGTCCTGCGTTGCGCCTGCAAAGCTGCTGGATAACGCCAAAGCTCGGGATGCTGCGATTATGGCAGCGGATCAGCTGATTAGCAGATTCCATCCTATAGGCAAATTCATCCAAGCATGGGGAGAGCTGGGTGCGCCTGACAACTACCGATATATCATTGATTGTCTATTAAATTTGCCACTACTCTACTGGGCAAGCCAACAAAGCGGCGATGATAAATATGCCAATATTGCCCGTAAACATACAGCCACTTGTCTCAAGTATTCCATTCGCGAGGATGGAAGCACTTTTCACACCGTATTTATGAATCCCAAGACAGGAGAAATGAGCCACGGAGCCACATGCCAGGGCTACAGCGATGATTCCTTCTGGGCCCGCGGTCAGGCCTGGGCTGTCTACGGCACTGCCTTAAGCTACAAATATGAAAGAAAGCCTGAGTATTTAGATTCTTTTAGACGAGTGCTGAGATTTTACACCGAAAAGCTTCCAGCGGATTTAATACCATACTGGGATATGATTTTTACAAGTGGAACTGAGGAGCCTCGTGATTCCTCAAGCGCATCAATTGTAGCCTGTGGCCTGCTTGAAATGGCAAGACATGTGTCCCCTGAAGAAGCTGGCGAGTATATATCTCTTGCCAGGCAAATGGTCAAATCCCTTGTGGATAATTATAGTGTCAAGGCTCCTTCGATTTCTAACGGTCAGGTACTACATGCAACCTACAGCAAAAAATCGCCATACAACACATGCACACCCGAGGGTGTGGACGAATGTGCAAGCTGGGGAGATTATTTTTACATGGAAGCACTAACACGGCTAAACAGCGACTGGAAATCATATTGGTGAGGAGGTAGTGCAGTAATGCGAAATTCAATATTTGGTAATAAGGACAGACACTTCTTTTTTGATAACCCTAAAGAGCTTGCCCAGTATGTAAGGAATAACTGCGGGCATCAAAAGGAAGAGGTTATTAGTGTGGCAAATGATATTGCAAATCAGGTCTTTACGTTTACACTACGTTGGGATATGGAGCGCACTGAGATTCCAGTGGTTTTCGAAGGAGAAATCGACTGGGTTCATCAGCCGGGCGAAGATCCTGAGTGGGTTTATGCCTTTAATCGTATGCGCTATTGGATATGCCTGGGACAGGCCTACTCACTTACCGGAGATGAGAAGTACGCACAAGCCTTTGTGAACCAGCTTTGCCACTGGATAAGGAATGTGAAGAAGGATGACCCAAAGAACGCAAAAGCCTGGCGCAGCATTGAGGTTGGCCTGCGTCTGGAATATTGGCAAAAGGCTATGCAGTACTTTAAAGCAAGTGAGTATGTAACAGATGAGGTTGCACAGCTCTATATCAGCAGCATAACTGAACAGGCAGAGTTTATCATGGGTGTTTGGGACACCTACAATCTTATGAGCAATTGGGGAGTGCTTGCAAATCACGGCCTTTTTATGGCAGGCGCTATGCTCCCCGAAACAGAAAGAGCAAGGGAATATTTGACCGAAGCAATAAGACGGCTGGAGCTGGAAATCCGGATGCAGGTATACCGGGACGGTTTCCACTGGGAGCAGAGCCCCATGTACCATAATGAGGTGCTTCACTGCTATCTGGATGTAGCCATTTTGGCACAGAGAAATGAGATTCAGCTACCTGAGCTGATGCTGAAGAAAATACGGGACATGGCCTATGTGGATTTGTTAGCGGCCAAGCCCGACCACAACGAACTTAGCATGGGAGATAGTGACCAAATCGATCAGCGTGACCTGATTACCAAGGCCGCTATTGTCTTTAAGGATGGCGCACTTAAGGCAGGAGGCTATGAGGTGCCCGATTTCGATACGATTTGGGATATCGGCGAGCATGGCCTGAAGGAGTACGAACACATTGTCTCCCTGACGCCTGATAAAACCGATGAGTTTTTTGAGGATAGCGGGAATAGCTATTTTAGGAGCAGCTGGGATAGAGATGCAACCTATTTGCACTTTCATTGCGGCACGCTGGGCGCGGGTCATGGCCACGCAGATAAGCTCCATGTTGACCTTTTCAGTAGAGAAGAGGACCTATTGATTGATTCGGGCAGATATACCTATGTGTTTTCCGAAGGCCGTACATCCTTCAAGGAGCTGCGGGCCCATAATACCATAATGGTTGATGACACAGACTTATACGTGTGCAAGGACTCATGGGAATGCGAAAAGCTCACAAGGGCAGTTAACCATAGGTATTATTCCAACGAGAGCTACGGATATGCCGAGGGTGGTCACTTAGGATACATCAGCCACGGCTCTGGCGTCTTTGTAAACAGGAGGCTTATTTTCCTCAAGCCGGATATTATTGTTATAGCTGATGAGCTTTATGCAAGTGAAAATGATAGGCACAGCTACAAGCAGTTCTTCCATTTCAACAATTATGGAACACTGGCAGGGAAAAATAACTATTACATCTATGAAAGCAAAAAGGTTCGAGCGCAAGTAAGGATGCTGGCAGACAACCTGACCTCAAGAGTCTGTGATTTCAAGCTTTCGAGGAATTACAACAAGAGCGAGGACGCTAAATTCATTGAAACAAGCTTTTCAGCAAGGGGATTTGCAAGTGCTTATACTGTGATATCGCTATCCTCGCCCCAGAACACCGAAGAGCTTAATATTCAGAGGCTTCCGGTAAAATCGAACTTCAAGGGAATAACCTTCAGGGATAGTCAGATTGAAGCCTTAAACATAAGGGTTGGGGAGCATTTTTATACCCTTGTGATTGCACATGAAGAGTTCGCAAGCCCAACAGACACTTTTTTGGCTGATGGCTGCGTTGGCTTCGGTAATGTGGCAGTATTCAACAGGTCTGCGGGCGAAAAGGAAATAGGCACAGTTTTAGTATGGTGAGGTATTTTCAATTTCTTGCCTCTTAAGGCTACATATGCTATAATCTCTTGCGAGGTGAGAGAATGAAATTAACTATAAGAGTAATTGGTTCTGACAGGACCATAAAGGCAGAAGCCTCAGCAAATAATAGCGTATACCTTGTTTACAATCAGGAGTATGCGCAAGGCGATATGCTTTGCCTTTGCGCCGAAGCGCAGGGTTATGTAGTGGCTTGCCTAGAGGACAGCATGCCCGAGACCTATGGTTATCTTGCAAGTAATTACGAAATGGCAGTGCCTTTTGGTGAGAAGCGCGCCAGTTATTCACCCAAAAGCTTTACCGGAAAGGTACACCTGCTAACTGCAAGGGTAGCCACCGATGAAGAAATCAGCCGTTATCGCAACCTGGCGCTAAACCCTTTTGATTGCCATGAGAACAAAGGTTTATTCCCTCATGCAACAGCTAATGTTGAGACACGTGGAGAATCGGTCTTTGCCGCAAGAAATGCAATTAACGGCAATCATGCCAATGCGGGGCATGGCGAATGGCCCTTTGAAAGCTGGGGAATAAACCGCGATCCTGACGCACAAATGCGTATAGATTTCGGCCGGACAGTTTGTGTGGATAAAGCAGTATTTACGACCCGCGCAGATTTCCCCCACGACAGCTACTGGACTCAGGCAACTATAGAGTTTTCCGACGGTAGCCAGGAGGTAGTTAAGCTAAGCAACTCATATGATGAGCAAATCTTCGATTTCTCTCCTCGCAAGGTTGCTTATGCTATCATTAAGGAGCTTAAGAAGGCAGATAATGAATCACCCTTCCCTGCTCTTAGTCAAATCGAATTATGGGGCAAGGAAGAAAAATAAAAAATCAAATGGAGGAGTTCTAATGGACATCCGATATTCAACAAATCAACGAGATTTTAAGCGTTACACCACCGAAGAAACAAGAAACGAATTTTTAATTGAAAACCTATACCTGCCTGATGAGGTCGTCGCTGTTTACAGCCATGTTGACCGTATGGTTACACTTGGGATCATGCCAGTTAACGATCTTGTGCCAATTAATAAGGGTATTGATATCTGGGCGAACTTCGGTACATCCTTCTTCTTAGAACGTCGGGAGGTAGGATTTTTTAATATCGGCGGCGCAGGTAAGGTTACCGTAGACGGCAAGGTTTACAGCATGGGCTACAAGGACTGCATCTACATAACCAAGGGCGCAAAGGAAGTATTTTTCCAGAGCGACGACAAAAATAAGCCCGCAAAATTCTATGGTGTATCGGCACCCGCTCATTGCAGCTATGAGACACGTATGATTTCAATAAAGGATGCTGCCAAAAAGCCGCTTGGATCGCTGGAAACAAGCAACAAGCGTGTAATCAACCAGTTTATTCATCCTGATGTACTGCCAACCTGCCAGCTTTCGATGGGTCTTACCGAGCTTGATGCGGGCAGTGTATGGAACACCATGCCCACACACACTCATGAGCGCCGCATGGAAGTATACACCTACTTCGAGATCGAAGGTGACAATGTAGTATTCCACATCATGGGCGAGCCCCAGCAGACACGTCATATTGTCATGCAAAATGAGCAGGCCGTAATAAGCCCAAGCTGGTCGATTCATTCAGGCTGCGGTACAAGCAGCTACAGCTTCATATGGGCTATGGGCGGAGAGAATCAGGCCTTTGATGATATGGACAGCATAAAGACAGTAGACTTGCGATAGGAGGAGAAGGTAATGGATGTATTAAATGGGTTTTCCCTGAAGGGCAAGGTTGCCCTTGTTACAGGCGGAAGCTATGGGATTGGCTTTGCAATTGCCTGTGGGTTGGCTGACGCAGGTGCCAAGATCGCATTCAACGATATTAATCAGGAGCTTGTGAATAAAGGCCTGGATTCCTATAAGGAAAAGGGTATTGACGTTCGCGGCTATGTCTGTGATGTTACTAAGGAACCCGAGGTAACTGAACTCATATCAGCTATAGAAAGGGATTTGGGCCCTGTAGATATACTTGTAAATAACGCAGGAATAATCAAGCGTGTCCCCATGACCGAAATGGAAGTGGAGGATTTCAGGAAGGTAATTGATGTTGACTTAACGGCTCCCTTTATCATGGCAAAGGCAGTAATTCCGGCTATGATTAAGAAAGGCAGCGGCAAGATTATCAATATTTGCTCTATGATGAGTGAGCTGGGTCGCGAAACTGTTTCAGCCTACGCGGCTGCAAAGGGCGGACTAAAAATGCTGACCCGCAACATCGCAAGCGAATACGGCCAATACAATATCCAATGTAATGGTATCGGCCCGGGCTACATTGCCACACCACAGACGGCACCATTGCGCGAGAAGCAGTCTGACGGCAGTGCGCACCCCTTTGACAAGTTCATAATAAGTAAGACTCCCGCTGCTCGCTGGGGTAACGCCGAGGACTTGATCGGACCCGCTGTCTTCCTTTCATCAAGCGCATCAGATTTTGTAAACGGTCATATATTGTATGTTGACGGCGGAATTCTTGCCTATATCGGCAAACAACCGTAAGCAAAGTTTAGTAAGATTTATAGATTTCGTATAGATATATCCCCTTTTTGGTTAGATCGCAAAAGCCCGCTTTAGCGTTTCTCTAAGGGGATATATTCTTTATATTCCGAAATAGCCTTATAGGCTGGCCTGATAATCTTACCTGCATTTGCAATCTCCTCCATGCGGTGAGCCGCCCAGCCGGAAATACGGGCAATAGCAAATAATGGCGTATATAGCTGCAGGGGGAGGTCGAGCATGTTGTATACAAAGCCGCTGTAGAAGTCGATATTTGCACTAACGCCCTTATAAATCTTCCGCCTCTTCCCAATAATATCAGGCGCCAGCTTTTCAACAAGAGAGTAAAGATTAAACTCATCCATTCGATTCTTTTCCCTGGAAAGGCTTTCTACGAACCTTTTAAGCATATTGGCACGTGGGTCGGACAAGGAATAAACCGCATGACCCATTCCATATATCAAGCCTGAACGGTCAAACACCTCTTTATTCAGCAATCGGTTGAGATAGTCTGCGACACTGTCTTCATCAGTCCAGTCAGATATTTTCTCCTTCATATCCTCAAACATCTGTACCACCTTAATGTTGGCACCGCCGTGCTTTGGTCCCTTAAGAGAGCCCAGTGCCGCCGTAATGGCGGAATATGTATCTGTTCCTGAGGATGTCACCACGTGGGTGGTGAAGGTGGAGTTATTACCGCCACCATGCTCTGCATGCAATACAAGGGCTACATCAAGTATCCTTGCCTCCAGCGGAGAATACTTGTGATCAGGCCGCAGTATATACAATATGTTTTCAGCAGTAGATAGCTCGGGCTGTGGCGGATGAATAAAAAGACTCTGTTTGTCATGGTAGTGACAATAAACCTGATACCCATATACAGACAAGAGGGGAAATAAGGCAATCAGCTGAAAGGATTGGCGCAATACGTTTGGCAGCGTGGTGTCGTCTGCAAAATCGTCATAGGAATACATGGTCAATACGCTTCTGGCAAGCGTATTCATCATATCCTTGCTGGGAGCCTTCATAATAATATCCCGTACAAAGCTCGTCGGCAAGGAACGGTATTTGGCAAGAATCTCGGTGAAATTGTCAAGCTGGACTGCATTAGGCAGGTTCCCAAACAATAGTAAGTAGGCGACCTCCTCATATCCGAATCGATCTCCATTTATAAAGCCATCTATTATCTGTTCTACATCGATACCTCTATAATAAAGCTTTCCCTCACAAGGATGCTCTTCACCATCAATAATTTTTGACGATACGATATCAGAGATAGCCGTCAAACCTGTCAATACGCCTTTTCCGTTTAAATCTCGAAGGCCTCTTTTCACGTCGTATTTATCGTAAAGTGCGGGATCAATTTTGCAATTGCTTTCAAATAAAGCGGAAAGTTCTAATATTTCAGGGGTAATCTGAGAGTAGAGATTCATCTATTCACTCTGCCTTTCGTTATTATTGTGTGCTTTTTATTATACAATAATAGTTGCCTTTTTGAAAGAGTTTACAGAAAAGCAGCAAAAATTGACTAGTCTATAAATGTGGGGATTAATGACAGTAATATTTCCAACTTTAATCGTAAGCTTTCTCCACTAGTATTGTCTTTCATCTATCATTTCCTGGGTGATTGTAAATGAGTCAAACAGGGTCTCATCAATATAATTCATACGCGAAAACGGCTCTCTTAGCTGTATCTTCTTGATAATCTCATTAACATAGGGCCCCTGCAAGGGATTGCATTCTACATTCAGGGCAATTTTGCCCCCCAGGCAGTATTGTAGCCCAAGCCTTGTGGCATCAAAGGATATAACAATCACGCCATCCTTGGCATTACACGAAAGCCCCGCCTCCTCCATGGCGGCTATTGCTCCGAGTGCTTCTCCGTCATTCTCACAATATACTATGTCAATGTCAGTTGTCTGCTCCAAAATTGAGCCCATGACCTCGTATGCTTTAGCCCTGGTAAAATCGCCACACTCCTGGGCAACCAATTCCCAGCTTGGGTGCTTTTCTATAGACTGCTCCAAGGCTGCAGTCCTGCCTATTTGCGCAGTGGAACCCATCGTTCCCTGAATATGCACTATCCTTAAGGAGTCTCCTATTCTTCCCTCCCTCTGCAAAAATTCTTCCAACCAGCTTATGGCCATCTCGCCCTCTTTATGAAAGTCCGACCCGATATAAGCTGTGTAGAGATTTTCAACCTCTGATTCAATATATCTATCAAGCACGATAACCGGTATGTTGGCTTCCCTGGCTTCCTGCAAAACGGAAATCCATCCCGTTTCTACCTTTGGAGAGAACAGTATATAGTCCACGCCCTGCTGAATAAATGTGCGAATTGCCCGGATTTGATTCTCCTGCTTCTGTCGAGCATCATCATATATCAATACATATCCATTCCCCTCAGTTAATGTGGACCTAATGCTCTCTGTATTGGCTACACGCCACTCCGATTCTGCACCGACCTGAGAAAAACCAACAACAATTAAACTGTCTTCGGCATCCTCTTCCATGGGCTGGGCTTGTCTTGCACAAGCGCAGAGTATAAGCATCAAACATATAACAATAGCAAGCAATTTCCTCATGTGGCTATCTCCTTGTCACTTGTTTGCATAGGAATCCTCACGATGATCTTGGTGCCGATATCCGGTGTGCTTTCTAAAGACAAACCGTATTCCGCTCCGAATAGTATTTGAATCCTCTGATGAACAGTCCTTAATCCAAACCCCTCGTGCTTGACATCCGTCAGAGAGGATTGTATTCCATCCAAGCGTTCCTTAGTCATACCCCGACCATCATCCATTACTTCCAGGATTACGCAGTTGTCCTCCTCCCTGCCGGTCAATCGTATAAGACCCTTACATCGTCTATTCTTTACCCCATGATACAGTGCATTTTCTACCAGGGGCTGCAGGGTAAGCTTAGGAAGTACGAAGCTTTTCAGGCGATCGGGAATATCGATTTCATAATCCATCAGATCTCGATAACGCATCTGTTGTATTTCCAAGTAGCTTCGGATGTGTTGCTCCTCCTCCTGAAGTGTAATAACATTTTTGCCTCGGCTCAGGGAAAAGCGGAAATAATTCGAGAGGCTGGCGACCATCTTGACTGAACCGTCAATTTCGCCTGACTCAATCAGCCATACAATTGTGTCCAGTGTGTTATATAGAAAATGTGGATTAATTTGAGCCTGCAGCAAGGCTAATTCAGTGCGGCGCCTTTGCTTTTCCTGCTCCGTATTCCTATCAATCTGCCATTTCAGGCGCTGAACCATATTCTCTATACCATATGAAAGAATTTGCACTTCCTCAACGTCAGCTTGAATAGGCTCGCAAACTAATAGGCTGCCTTTGCCAATCGCCTCAAGCCGCTCGCAAATTCTATCGATCGGGTCGACAATCCTTCGGCTGAGCTTTCTGGAATAATTTAAAAGAAAATACAGCAACACCAGCGACAAAATTACAACCAAGACCATTGAAATAAATACATTCTTAATCATGGTCGTCTGCAGATCGTTTAGATAGGCCGCCTCGTAATAAAGGTATGTGTACATGAATCTCTGAATCAGATCTGTTATGATATATATGTTTTTTTCCAGCTGATCTACCCGAGAATCGTAGTCCTCTGTCTCAGCAATCTGATTCATCTTTTTCTCAAGATTTTGTGTTAGGTTTAAAACACTGTTTACTGCACGGATACTATCCTTTTGAGTCGTAGTATCAAGCAGCTTTTGAGCGATTGTCTTTGCAGACTCTACCTCGCCAATTGGCAAGCCTTCAGAATACTGGCTGTCAATCACGTAATAGTACATTTTCAAATCCACATCGTCCTTATAATTTTGGTTGAAATTCGAGGCAGTTGTGACGTTGCTGAGAATTGCATTATATCTTAGAGCATACACAATACCGAAGACCGCAAGCACAATAATCACAACCATCAGCGGTATCGCCACTATCATGATCATCTTCCACAGTCCACTTTGCATTTCAATTTTTCTTGCTTCTCGTTTCAAATTATTCCTCATTGCCTGCACCCTTTTCGATACTCACTAGGCGTACAGCCTGTAACCTTTTTAAACACAAAGCTAAAGTAATGTGGATCCTTATATCCGACAGCAAATGCTATCTCACCAAGCCGTATATCTGCCTGACGGAGCAGGTGCTTCGCTTCTTCTATTCTCTTTGAAGTAATATACTCAATTAAGGTTTGACCAACCTCCTGACTAAACACTGCCGATAGGTAATTTGGACTTATGTTGACTTTTTTGGCAACCTTGTCAAGCGAAATTGATTCATCAGAGTATTGCTCGTTTATGAAATCAATCGCCTGTTCTAATATGCTCCGTTGTTGCTTTGTACTTTCAAGGTCGCGAAGCTCAATAGCCTGTCCCATGACCTGACTAGCATACTGTCGCACCTCCTGTGGCGTCGATACAGTATCTGTGGGGCGAAGCTCGAGCGACCAGAAGCTGTCCGCGCGGCAACCTATTGAATCCAGGTACTCAACCGCTGCTAAGTAAATCGTCATGGTCAAATATCTGCAAAACAAAGGCAACCCAACAGCCTCCACACCAGCGCTTTGAAGTAGCTGGCCAATAAAGTGGTCAATTTCTTTCTTACTTCCACTACTAAGAAAGCTTCGTATACGCTTCTGGTCAATATCATTCTTGCCTATATCCGTTTGCGTTGAGTTCTTTTTGCGAAAATCCAAGATGCTCTCCTCTGACAAAATGTGCTCCTGGGGACATAGATAACGATAGGATAAAATGCGACTTGCCTGCGCGAAGCAAATCGGTATAGCACCAAGGCGTGATACCGGTGTGCCGCTAGCAATATGCCATCCAACACCATACTGTGCTATAGCACATCGGTCTTGGATGTTTGTAATGCAATCGTCGGTAAGCTGCGTTATATCTTCAATATTCCCCTTTATCAAAACAGCATAGGTAGTAATGCTCCAGCGGAACAAAATCAACTCCGGATGACTTATGATAAACTGCGTTACCCTGTCCTGTACCGCTGCAAGGGTATCAGTGTAGCTCTCCGGTGTGCTACCGTCATATTCTGAACTATTCAGCGAAAATAGCACAATATTATAGCATGGCGCGTTCAAATCAATGCCCATACTCTTTGCCGTTTCAGAGATTTCCGATACACTGAGTACGCCTGTGACGATTTGCTCAAAAAAGTCTCTTCGAGAAAAGTTTTCATACTCCTGAGCCTCTCTCCTGAAGCTTTCTATGTATTCCTTCTGGCGTAGCTCATCCTCTAGCTTCTCCCGCATCTCAAGCAGGATCTCTACCATTTTCTCTTTAATTATCGGCTTGAGCAGATATTGTTCAACACCCATGCGAATAGCCTGCTGCGCATAAGTGAAGTCGTCATAGCCACTAATGATCACTATTCTCGTTTTGGGCAACTCTTTGCGGACCAGCTCAATCAAGGCCAGGCCATCCATGAAGGGCATCTTAATATCTGTAATAAGAAGATCGGGCTGTATCTGACGAATCATGGGAAGTGCAAGCTCTCCATCCGAAGCATCGCCGGTATATGTAAAGCCATACTGCTCCCAGTTTATGCTTTTGCGTATGCCTTCACGTAC
>JAAYBT010000127.1 GCA_012730015.1 Clostridiaceae bacterium | reverse complement strand
GTTCGAGTCCTGTAACGCCCACCAAAGCGTTTTGCGAAGCAAAATCGCTTACCTTAGAAAAGCTTCCTGCAAGGAGGCTGAGCTTATCCGCCAAAGGCGGTAAAAGCAACATCGATTGCTTTTCACAGAGAAAGAAGCTTAGTAGTTACCATCTATTGATAAAAGTATTTATCGGTAGGTGGTTTTAATTTTTGATTGGGAAGGCTTGAAATAAGGGCTATGCGGTAGTTCGACGATCGAATTCACAGGTTTTACTGGTAACAACAGATTATATTATACCACTTCAAACACTATAAAAAATGCTATACAATCATTGCCAATCGGATGCAAGTATATCTATATCCATATCTAATTTGATAATGTATAATTTAAACGGTTGATATGTTCCAATTATCCATATAAGATTTATGGACAGGTTCATTGAATATCCATAATAAAAAAAGATGATAAGAAGTATCAAGTATTTACCAATTAATTGATGTATTATATGGATAGAAAGCAAAAGGGAGGTTGTGTTTTGGGTTACTATAGCAATTTGCAGAAAGCAATCGACTATATCGAAGACAATTTGGGAAGTAAGCTTGAGTTAGAACATATAGCAAAAGTTGCCGGGTATTCAGTGCCACACTTCTATAGGGTTTTTGGCGGTATTGTCGGTTGTCCTGTTAAGGAGTATGTGCGCAAAAGAAAGCTAAGTAAAGCAATATTTGATGTGGCAACTACAAAACGCAGCATAACTGAAATAGCTTTTGAATATGGTTTTGAGTCGCATGAGGTGTTCACGAGAACTTGTAAATTGGCTTATGGCGCGCCGCCAAGCAGTTTTCGTAAGGCTCATATTGAACCGGAGCTGTTTGAAAAAGTTGATTTGCTTTCAATAAAAAATGAAAGTGGGATGATAATATTGAAGCCAAAAATTGTATGCAAAGATGAGAAATTACTTGTTGGTATTGCCAGAAAAATAAACCAAAGTGAAAACGTTAAGTATGGGCTTATATCAAAAATACAAAGCGAGTTCATGAAAATGGCAAAAATCATTGAAAACAGAGTAAATGCAGAGGTGTATTATGCAGTATATGATTATGACCCGGGAGATATCTTGAAGGACGATAATGAAATCAACTACACATATTATTATTGTGTTGAAGTATCAGGGTGTGAAAATATCCCTGAAGGTATGGTAAAAAAAGCAATACCACAAGCCAAGTATGCTGTTTTTACTTATAATACAAAAGATAATACACTAAACGGGGAGAAACTAACTCAACCTGTATATGACTATATCGACGGCGTATGGCTTCCGAACTCCGGATTTGAGCTTGCTGAAACTCCTGACTATGAGGCTATTAGTGAAAAAGAAAACTGCATTAATTACTACATTTCTGTAAAGTAAGTTAAAGCAAACGCAAGTTGATATGGGCTTGCGTTTACTTAATTTACATAGGAAAAAGCTTAGTAGTCACCATCTATTGATAAAAAGATTTATCGGTAGGTGGTTTTTATTTGCCTTGAAAGGCTTGGAAAAGGTATCTTCTCAGCTTATGTTTGCACAAAAAGGCTTTATGAATACCACCATTGATGATCTGACGAAGTCTGCCGGGGTATCCCATGGAAATTTCTTTGTGCATTATTCCAAGCGGGAGGACTTGATCATCAACGCCATTGAGAAAATAGGGAAATCCATTTATGAACGTTTTCTGGCACTAGCCGATGAAGATATGGAGTTGGAATACATTTTAAATGCTCACTTGGAGGCTATAAAGGAATATGAACCGTTGTATTACTTTATGGTTGCAGAAGGAGTTTTTTTGCCTGAACAGGCACGTACAGCCTTCTTTGTACTGCAGAATGGTATAAGACATTGGATGAAAAAGACAAGTAGTCATAAATGCCGAGATGTATGCCCATTTAACTTCGGTACGGAAAACCGTATATTTGAAAGACTATTAAAGTGACCCTCTATTTGTATTTTTGTTCATAAGGAAGGTTTTTTTTATCACAATGTCGAATAAAAGAGTAAAATGACTTATTAAAAGAGAAAATATTGAACCACAGTATCATGCAAAGCCAATAGAATGGAGGGTAATAGTATGAGTAATAATGGTACCAGTAGATTCAAAAAATTGAGCTGGACAATGTTTTTTGTATTTGTTTTGTGCATGTTAGTACCTATGTTGGTT
>JAAYBT010000126.1 GCA_012730015.1 Clostridiaceae bacterium | reverse complement strand
TGACACAGGGGAACGTTTTTGGAGTGTCATGTCACCCCTGTGTCATTATCCCTAGCAGCTTACTTATTAAGTCTTTTCTCCAGCTTTGCCTTTTCTTCTTCATAACCGGGTTTGCCAAGAAGCGCAAACATATTCTTCTTATAGGCTTCTACCCCGGGCTGATCAAAAGGATTGACCCCAAGCAGGTAGCCGCTTATTCCGCAGGCCTTTTCGAAGAAGTAAACGATATTTCCAAACCAGTAACTGCTCATCTTCGGGATGCTGACAAGCAGATTGGGCACTCCACCATCGGTGTGCGCCAGTATCGTACCCTGCATTGCCTTCTTGTTTACCATGTCTACGTCCATACCCGCAAGGAAGTTCAAGCCATCCAGATTATCCTTATCATTCTTGATTATCATATTCTTCTTCGGCTGTTCAACGCTCAGCACCGTCTCGAATATATTGCGAAGACCTTCTTGTATATACTGTCCCATAGAATGAAGATCCGTAGTAAAATCAACGCCGGCAGGGAAAATTCCCTTATGGTCCTTCCCTTCGCTTTCGCCGTAAAGCTGCTTCCACCACTCGGTAAAATAGTGCATGGATGGCTCATAGTTCACCATGATTTCAGTAGTCTTGCCCTTAGCGTAAAGCGCGTTTCTTACAGCCGCATACTGATAGCATTCATTGGTTCCCACGTCGGGATTTGCATAAAGCTCTCTTGCGTCAGCGGCACCCTTCATCATCTCGTCTATATCAATTCCGGCTGCAGCAATAGGCAAGAGTCCTACGGCCGTGAGCACAGAGTATCTTCCTCCTATGTCATCGGGTATAATGAAGCTTTCGTATTTCTCTTCCTCGGTAAGCTTCCTGAGCGCTCCTCTTGACTTGTCGGTTGTTACATAAATCCTCTTAGCCGCCTGCGCCCTACCATACTTTTCTTCCATATATTCTTTGAATACTCTAAAAGCAAGAGCAGGCTCTGTGGTAGTGCCAGACTTTGATATAACGTTTACCGATATGTCCCTGTTCTTCAAAAGCTCGAATAACTCTGCAATGTAGGTTGAACTGATGCTGTTGCCGACAAAATAAATCTCCGGAGTGCCTCCTTCTGCCCTTGGCATCAGATTGTAAAAGGAGTGTGTAAGAGCATCTATAGCGGCTCTGGCTCCCAGATAAGACCCCCCTATTCCGATAACTACGAGAGCATCGGAATCAGACTTGATTTTTTCGGCAGCCGCTTTGATTCTGGCAAACTCTGATCTATCGTAAGCCTGCGGCAGATCAATCCAGCCTAAATAGCTGCTGCCTGCGCCCGTGCCCTTATGCAGCATTTCGTGAGCTTCCTTTATAAATGGCGATAAATTAGTTATCTCGGATCTACTTATAAAAGATAATGCATTTGAATAATCAAAACTGACTTTCTGCATATTCATGCCTCCTATAGTTTTTCAGCTACTTGTTCTTTTTTAGCCTCACATATTATACCAAGTTGTTAAATTTTAATCAATCATATTATCCCCTCTAAGACTTCTGCCCCTTTTGATTGTACCCTACTATCTCGAAGGGCGAGTGCGGCATCCTTTCACCGTATACCAGGCGCATGGCGCAGCGCGCCAGGCGTTCGCCCACGAGCCTTTTGCCTAGAGGATGTACATCATTATGCTCCCCAAGATCAAAAGCTGCTGCCATGGCTGTCTTCGGTACCTGAAGTGATTTCCATTGTTCACGACGCAGGAGGTCCCAGCCCTTGCCGTCTCCCCAGTGTGGCAGTTCAACAAACAGAAATGGAAATTCATACCCCCAATCCTCTCTCCATCCATCCACAAGCTGCGCAAATTTCTCAGCGTAGCCTTGGGGATTCTTGTCATCGGATTCACCCTGATACCAGATGGCACCCCTGATAGCATAATTCCTAAGCGGTGCTATCATTGCATTGTAATAGCCTGATGGTAAGCTATACAGAGAATTCACCTCGTCAAAAGGCATGACCTGAGCACCTGGGCGATAAAGCCATGTGCCTTTCAAGTTGAAAGAACCGGCATCTGTCGTAAGCAAATATTGTTTGCCTGCAGTGAAACGGCCCCCATCCATGCTAATTACACGTATCGTTATAGCGCATCGTCCATGTGGCAATGATGGTATCCTATATTCACGGGGCGGATAACGATAGGTGGTATTCCCAATTATTTCGCCATTTACATAAACCGTGTCCGCATCAATTATTGTTCCAAGAAATAATGTTGCAGGCTTTCCGGCAAGCTCCTCAGGAATCTCGAAAGTCTTGCGGAGCCAAACAGAACCAGCCCCGGTCCAGGGCAATAGCAAGTCCCTTTCCTCCCAGTCGCTGTCATCATACTTATCTGAATACCATTCTTCTGACAATCCCGGGTCAGACTTATCTACGAGTTCTAGGAAGCTCTCCTTCTGTTGAATATCTTTGGCAGACAGCTTCGCCACATATGTATCATCCACACAGCTGTCGGCTCTACAAAGTAGCTCCGGGAAGCTTTTTAGTGATCTCCTATTCATCCACAAATGAATTGGTGTTCCCCCCACGGCTGATACAATTAGCCCGATTGGAACCTGATATTCCTCCTGTAGCCGCTTCGAAAAAAAGTAGGCTACTGCAGAGAAGTCCTTTATCGTCTCAGGAGAAACACTTACCCAGCTGCCGCTATCGATGGATTCCATGGTCTCCTTGAAATTATAGCAAGGTTGAACAGTAAATTGACGAATATACTGATTCGATGCATGCATCTGTTCCGGGTACATATGTCTGACACGTTGCATAGATGTTTGCATATTTGACTGACCTGAGCACAGCCAAACATCACCCACATAAACGTCACTTATTCTGATTTCATTTATATTCATGGTATAGGGCCCTCCAGGCTGAAGATCGTCTAGAACGATTTCCCAGTTGCCCCTTATGTCGGGATCCACACGGTATTCACAGCCCATAAAGTCAACAGTCACCGGTTCATCTGCCGTCCCCCAAAGCTTTATCCTTGCATTCCGCTGTAGCACCATTCCATCACTCAATAAGAGAGGTAGTCTGACACCCATATAGTTCATCCTTTCTCTGCACCAGTACTTGAAACTTGCTTCAGTTTAAGCACTACTGGTATTTGGTTTTGTCTAATAATTCGCATAGCTATTTCCTATGTTTAATTTTAAACCATTCACATTCATTACACTACATCAATAATTTAAAATATGCAAATCAGATAGATGAATTATCTTACAGTGTATTATTCATAAATCCGAAGAAAATATGAATGTAGCAAATTGCTAAAAAGAGAGGTGATTCAATTGTCAAGGCCAAAAACTCCACTGGTTGCAGAAAAGAGGGAAGCACTTAACAGGTTTAAGATGGAATGTGCCAAGGAAATAGGTATGGAGCAGTTCGTTAAGGAAAACAACGACCATTATAAGGGAGATTTGACATCTGCACAAAACGGTCACGAAGGCGGACCCATTGGCGGACAGATGGTCAAAAGAATGATCGCCATAGCCGAACATCAGCTGAAATAGAGTGTATTGACACATCGGGGATTACACTGGGCTGATGACACAGGGGGACGTTTTGGTGTGTCTAAAACGTCCCCCTGCGTCACTGTCCCTTTTATCTAAGCTGGGCTCCAAGCTTCTCCGATAGCCCCTTGACTATCTTTTCCATTGCTTTTCCCGCTTCCTCATCGGTTAGTGTTCTATCTGCTGCTCTGAATGCTATGGAGTAGGCAACACTCTTTTTCCCTTCAGGCACCTGCTTACCCTTATACACATCGAACAGCTTAATTTCCTCAAGAATTTTACCCGCTTTCTCGGTAATAACCCTCTCAATTTCCTTAACCAGTACACCTTCATCTACCAGCATTGCAATGTCCCTCGTCACAGCCGGGTACTTGGGCAAGGGCTTGTATTCCGGCTTCAAAACCGCATTTCCCACTAAGGGTTCTATATCGATCATGCCAACGTAATTTCTTTGAGCGGCTTCAAATTTCTCGGAAACACTTGGGTGAACCTCGCCCAATATGCCTGCCTCTTTTCCATTAACAATCAGCTTTGCAGTTCTCCCGGGATGGAACGATGGGTTGTCATGAACCGGCTCCAGGCTATATTCCTTTATGCCCAATTTGGACATAAGTTCCTCAACCGCTCCCGACAAGTCGTAGAAATCCACATCTCCATACATTCCCAGTGTCAGAACAGGCTTTTCATAAGGTAGCTCCGTCAGCGGAAGGCTTTTGGGCAGATACACATATGACATCTCAAAGAGCCTTGCTTCCTCTACCCTCCTGTTATAGTTGGTCGCCAATACCTGCAGCATATCCGGCAGCGTTGTTGTTCTCATTATGCTATAGTCCTCACCCAGAGGATTGGAAATAACTACTGTTCCTCTCAACTCGCTATCTTTTGGGAGGTTAATTCTATCAAATACCTTGGGACTGGTGAAGGAGTAGGTATATATCTCCGAAAGTCCGCAGGCTTGCAGAGTGCGGCCGATAAGCTGCTTAATTTTCTGCTCATAAGTCAAGCCGCCGATGGTAGTTGCCTTCCCCTCAAGCAAGGTAGGCTTAATCCTGTTGTACCCATAAAATCTGGCAACCTCCTCCGCCAAATCCGCTTCACATTCCAAGTCAGGCCTAAAGGTCGGTGCGATGACTGTCCCCTCTGCCTCATTTACCTCTATCTCCAGCCTTGCAAAAATGCTTTTCATTTCCTCGGCACTAACATCAGAACCCAGCAAGGCATTGATTCGTGCGGGATTAAACTCAATCGTCTTTTTAGCAGCCTTGACAGGATAGCAGTCAATAACTCCTTTGCACACTACTCCTGCACCCAGCTTCTCAACCAACTGAGCGGCTCTGTTTATAGCATCCAAAACATTCTCAGGATCAAGCCCTTTTTCGAATCGTCCTGAAGCCTCCGTCCTCATCCCGAGTTTTTTCGCAGTCAGCCGCACAGAAATGCCGTTGAAGGTCGCAGACTCAAAAAGTATCGTTTTGGTGTCAGCGGTAATTTCACTGTTTTCTCCACCCATTACACCTGCAACAGCAGCCGCCCTTTGTGCATCTGCAATTACCAGCATGGATGCGTCCAGATCCCTGTCCTGACCATCCAGCGTTTTCATTTTTTCCCCATTTTTCGCCCTTCTGACTACAATCTTGTGTCCATTCAGGTTTTCCAGATCAAATGCATGCATGGGCTGGCCGTACTCAAGCATAACATAGTTTGTAATATCAACAATGTTATTGACAGGTCTGACTCCCGAAGCCTTTAACCTCTCCTGCATCCAGCCGGGCGAGGGCTCTATCCTGACATCCTTTACTATCCTGCCTGCATAACGATAGCACAATTCCGAATCCTCAATCTGCACTGTGGCCTGCCCGTCAACCGAATCGCCCTCTTCCTTAACCTGGATTTCCGGTTTTATGAAATCCGTCTTGAAGGTAGCGGCAGACTCCCTGGCCAATCCCAGAATACTGAAGCAGTCAGGCCTGTTAGATGTGATTTCGAACTCAATCACCGTATCATTGAGTCCCAGCACCTCTTTTATATCAGTACCCGGTGTGAGATTGCCCTCCAATATGAATATGCCGTCTTCAGCAGCATTTGGGAAATCGTCCTTTGTCACGCCCAGCTCAGCGATGGAACACATCATGCCGTTGGATTCAACTGCGCGGAGCTTGCCCTTCTTTATCTTCATTCCCCCCGGAAGGCTTGAACCATCAAGAGCAACAGGAATCAAATCGTCCACCTTTATGTTCGTGGCGCCCGTTACTATCTGAATAGTCTCATTCCCCACATCTACCTGGGTTACCAGCAGCCGGTCAGCATCCGGGTGCTTTTCTATTGTAAGTATCCTTCCGACCACTACCTTGTCGATCTCCTCACCCAGCTTCTCATAGCCTTCAACCTTCGAGCCCGACATAGTAAGCGCATCAGCGTATTCCTTGGGACTCACTTTTATATCTGTATAATCCTTCAACCATTTTAGCGGTAATTTCATTTCACTTTCTCCCTTCTATTCAATTCGAGGGCTTTCCATCCTCGAAGCTCTTTTATCGACCTGTTATGCCATACATCCATAAAACTATCTAACTATACTCATGAAATTCTGTCTGAGTACATTCACAAAATCGTTTCAAGGCCTAGAACTGCCTCAGGAAACGCATATCATTTTCAAACAGCAGTCTCATATCGTCTATGTTAAATCTTCCCATAGCCGTCCTTTCAACACCCAGTCCGAATGCAAAGCCGCTATACACCTTTGAATCAATACCACAGTTCTCCAAGACCTTGGGATGTACCATTCCGGCGCCGAGTATTTCTATCCAGCCCTCATTTTTGCAAACCCTGCAGCCCTTGCCGCCGCAGGTCCAGCAGCTAACATCTACTTCTGCGCTAGGCTCGGTAAACTGGAAATGATGGGGTCTCAGCCTGATTTTTGTATCCTCTCCGAAGAGTCTTCGTGCAAACAGCTGAAGTGTCCCGACTAAATCGCCCATTGTTATTCCCTTATCCACCACAAGCCCCTCAACCTGATGGAAAACAGGCGAATGCGTCGCATCTACAGAGTCAGAACGATAAACCCTGCCGGGAGATATTAGCTTAATGGGAGGCTTTTTATTCTCCATCACTCTGATTTGCACAGAGGAGGTTTGACTTCTCAACAGTATCTCATCATTGATATAAAATGTATCCTGGGCATCTCTGGCCGGGTGTCCCGCCGGAATATTCAAGGCTTCGAAATTGTAGTAATCGAGCTCAACCTCGGGGCCTTCGGCAATCTCATAGCCCAGCGAAACAAAAACATCCTTGATTTCATCCGAAACAATGGTCAGGGGATGCTTTTTCCCAATAAAGCGCCTTTTGCCCGGGATGGTTACGTCGATATATTCGGTTTTCAGCCTCAGCTCCTGCTCCTTATTCTGTAGGATTTTTGCCCCTTCTTCCAATTTGCCTTCAATAAAGCTCCTGACATCATTGGCCAGTTGACCTATTATCGGTCTTTCATCCGAGGTCAGACCACCCATCCCTCGTAAAACAGCCGTCAGCTCTCCCTTCTTGCCAAGGAAACGCAGCCTCAGACTCTCAAGGTCTGCAGAGCTCTTAACCTCATTCAGGCATTTTTCAGCTTCCAATCTTATATTGTTCAACTGCTCTTTCATGAAACAACCTCCTCGTTTTTCGTAAACTACTCTTCACTATCTTTCACTATTTATAGTAATCAAAACCCGGAGCATCGAGAGAACTCCTGGTCCCTTCGATTCTTGCCAGCTATACCTCGCCCTGGCCACAAAAACCAAAATTCCGTGCAGCAAAAAAGCCCCATCCCCAATACAAGGGACGAAGGCTTAAACTCCGCGGTACCACCCAATTTCCCGTCATCCAAATGACGGACTCTTGTCTGTAACAATCCCACACCATGCCATAATTTATGCATAAGCAGGTCTATTACGCCTGTATGATAACGGTCAGGCACCGGCATCTCCTACTGACATGTCATGCTTGCTGATGAAATGCTCGCCACAGCACTGCCTCTTGCAGCACTATTTTTACGGCACTGTTATGCTTCAAAAATGCTACGTTATAGCACTTATCTAGCACCGTCGTACAATGACACCCTTCAGGATGCAGCTCCGGAGGGAACTTCGCCGGCGTGTACAATGGAGATGCTTTCAGCCACTGACATCCCCTCTCTTAAAAGACCGTCCCGGTTACTTTCCTCTTTCATAGCCTTCATATTCAAAATATATTTAACAACGATTATACCACACCTACTAAAATATATTCAATATGCAGTTTGAAGGTTTTCTAAATATTTTGTTTCATTTGAATGTAATCTTCAGGCATATGGACGCATCCGTTATTGTTTCCACTTGAGCATTATATAGTTTAGTATCGCATTTTTTTGTCAATGCTATCCAGAATGGAGGTTTTTCAAATATTTGCAATTCTATTCTTCTTTGGTTTATAATTAGCTTGACTTTATGCCATAATATATATGCAAATTCGGAGGTCTACCATGAACAAAACATTGAAAGCCACGCTCATCGGTGTAATTATACCCGGTATTGCTATCATAGCCGCCAGCAAGCTCAATATTTGGCTTGGTATAGTTGTCCTAATAATGTATCTTGCTGCTGTGGTCTACTTTAACAGAGGGTTCCTTTTTAGCATCTTTGGCAGCCGCCAATACAGTCTTGGCAAGGCCGACGAAGCACTCAAATGGTTTAGACGCTCATATGAAACTAAGAAAGTCGGTATCAGGATATATGTATCCTATGCCTATCTCCTTCTAAAAAGTGCTGATCTGGCAAAATCCGAAGAGGTTTTGCAGGAGGCTCTCGATAAATTCCCTCAGAGTCAGGATATTCCCTATACAAAATCAATACTTGCCCTTGTGTTATGGAAAAAGGGCAATCTGGGCGAAGCCGTTGCCATGCTCGAGGAGGTTATGAAAAGCTACAAAACAACATCCATATATGGAAGTCTCGGATATCTGCTAATACTGCAGGGAGACTACGAGAAGGCACTGGAGCACAATCTGGCTGCATACGACTACAATTCAAATGACAAAATCATACAGGATAATCTTGGCTTGAACTATTATTTGCTGGATAAGTATGAGGAGTCCAGAAAAATTTATGAAGCCCTGCTTGACAAATCGCCGACCTTTCCCGACCCTTACTTCAATTTTGGGCTTTTGCTTTTGAAGCTTGGTGAACCTGAAAAGGCTATAGAATCAATGAAGAAGGCACTTAATTACAAATTTTCATATCTAAGCTCCCTCACCAAGGAACAGGTTGAAGCAAAAATACAGGAAGCAAGCGCCGGCTTGTAAACGAGGGTTTAATCTTGAAAAGCTCCAATAACTCTAAGTACTATAAATTAATGGAATATTTGCGGGATGAAATGCTTACCGGTCGAATTATGCCCGGTGACAAGATTCCCTCTGAAAATGAACTGGCTGAAAAGTTTTCCCTGAGCCGACATACTGTGAGAAAATCCATTGCAATGCTGGCAAACGAAGGGCTTCTTTACACAGAGCACGGCCGAGGCACTTTCAGCTCCGGTGCCCTGCGCAAGAACCAGGACTCTCGTAATATAGGTGTCATCACCACCTTCATATCCGAGTACATTTTCCCCCAGGTCATAAACGGTATTGATGAGGTTTTGTCCCAAAATGGCTATAGCATCATTCTAAAGAACACAGGAAATGACTGTCGGAAGGAATTAGCATGCCTCAAGGACATTCTCAGCAAGGATATCGCCGGGCTTATTGTGGAGCCCACTCGAAGCGCCTTATTTACGCAAAATATTAAGTATTACCAAACGCTGGACCGCTATGGCATCCCTTATGTGTTTATTCACGGCTATTATGAACAACTCGGGCAAAAGCCCAGTGTTTTACTTGACGACACAGCCGGGATGCATGAGCTTGTCACGCATCTGGCAAAAGCAGGGCATCGAAATATCTGCGGTATTTTCAAAGCAGACGATATTCAGGGTCTGAACAGACACAAGGGATATGTCAAGGCCTTGTCTGACAACAATTTGAACTATGATGCCGATAAGGTGATTTGGTTTCATACAGAGGATAAGGAAGCAAAACCCTTAGCCTCATTGAAATCTATGATTTTAGAGGATGCACGCATAGATGCCATTGCCTGTTATAACGACGAGGTGGCTTCTGAAACAGTTAAGATGCTAATCAAGATGGGTAAAAGAGTCCCTGAAGACATTTCCGTCACAGGCTTCGACGATTCGTATCTGGCAGAGTCATGTCCTGTAAAGC
Organism: Clostridiaceae bacterium; assembly: GCA_012730015.1. Taxonomy (GTDB): domain Bacteria; phylum Bacillota; class Clostridia; order Acetivibrionales; family DTU013; genus JAAYBT01. The sequence continues at coordinate 94 of JAAYBT010000126.1, read as the reverse complement.
TTACAACTGCAAGGCATCCCAAAAAAGAGCTTGGGCGTGCGGCTGCTGAACTGGTGCTGGAGCTTATCTCATCAGGCTCATCGAGCTCGGCTGG
>JAAYBT010000125.1 GCA_012730015.1 Clostridiaceae bacterium | reverse complement strand
GAGCTTGGGAGCTATGGAAGGAAGCAGAAAACTAAGGCAGCTCTTCTTGCAAAGCTCGAGTATCTTAATCCTGCAGGAAGCGTAAAGGACAGGATTGCTAAGGCAATGATCGACGATGCCGAGAAAAAAGGTTTATTGAAGCCGGATTCCGTTATCATCGAGCCAACCAGCGGTAATACCGGGATTGGCCTTGCATCAGTGGCAGCGGCCAGAGGCTATAGGATTATCATTACAATGCCTGAAACAATGAGCCTGGAGCGCAGAAATCTCTTGAAGGCATACGGCGCCGAGCTCATATTGACTGAGGGTTCAAAGGGCATGAAGGGTGCGATTGAAAAGGCTGATGAGCTTGCCAAGGAAATTCCGAACGCATTTATACCTGGGCAATTCGTGAATCCCGCCAACCCGGCGGCGCATAAGGCGACGACAGGACCTGAGATATGGGAGGATACGGATGGCAGGGTGGACTTTTTTGTGTCTGGTATCGGTACGGGAGGGACCATTACAGGTATAGGAGAATTCCTTAAGTCTAAAAATCCGAATATTGGTATCATAGCTGTTGAACCATTTGATTCTCCCGTGCTGTCGGAGGGCAAGGTCGGGCCGCATAAGATTCAGGGCATCGGAGCAGGCTTTGTGCCCGAAGTGCTCAACACGGCTATTTACGATGAAGTTATAAGAGTGAAAATAGAGGATGCCTACGAGGCTGTAAGAGAGCTATCAAAGACAGAAGGTCTGCTTGTTGGGGTTTCATCGGGTGCTGCCTTGTGGGCCGCAACACAAATCGCAAAGCGACCTGATAACGCAGGCAAGACCGTTGCGGTGCTTCTGCCTGACGGGGGTGAAAGATATTTATCCACATCACTTTTTAGCTAGTGATAAATGTAGTATAATCTTTACCATATATGTACAATGCAGCTGAACCATCAATTTGCTTTGTTCAGGTCTTCAACCATTGCAGACCTGTAAGGGGCAGCTTTTTTGAAGACATAGATGAATTATGAAAGAGGGGATAGAATGTCAAAGGATAGAAAATTGAGATTTGAAACAATGCAGCTTCATGTAGGGCAGGAGAAGCCCGATCCGGCTACCGATGCGAGGGCAGTTCCGATTTACCAGACGACCTCTTATGTATTTGCAAACTGTGCCCAGGCTGAAAGGCGCTTTGACCTTACTGAGGCAGGAAATATTTACTCACGAATATCGAACCCGACAACGGATGTTTTTGAAAAGAGAATTGCAGCCCTGGAAGGCGGAATTGCTGCTCTTGCAACCTCCAGCGGTGCTGCTGCGGTTACCTATGCAATCCAGAACATAGCCCATGCAGGTGATCATATTGTTTCAGCCAACACCTTATATGGCGGCACCTACAACCTGTTTGCACATACCTTCAAGGATTTCGGAATTGATGTGACCTTTGTAGACGCAGATCAGGAGGGAAGCTTTGAATCGGCGATTAAGCCCAACACCAAGGCTATCTTTATAGAAACCCTTGGTAACCCCAATTCCAGCATTATTGATATAGATAGGACGGCTGAAATAGCGCACAGGTATGCTATTCCCCTAATTATCGATAATACCTTCGCGACGCCCTATCTTCTTCGACCAATTGAGCATGGCGCGGATATCGTTGTGCACTCGACTACCAAGTTCATAGGCGGTCATGGAACCTCCATAGGCGGAGTCATTATTGACAGCGGCAAATTCGATTGGGAAGCCTCGGACAGGTTTCCCTGTTTGACACAGCCTGATCCGAGTTATCACGGAGTAAGGTTTACCGAAGTCGCCGGCGCTGCGGCATATATAACAAAGGCCAGGGCAACTCTTATGAGGGATACCGGCGCAGTGCTCAGCCCATTTCATTCATTCATATTCCTGCAGGGTCTTGAGACACTTTCCTTGCGTGTTGAGCGCCATGTGGAAAATACTATTAAGATTATCGATTACCTAAGGAAGCATCCCAGGGTGGAACGTGTAAATCACCCTTCGCTTCCTGACAGCCCCTACAATGAGCTTTACAAGAAATATTTCCCAAGGGGAGCAGGCTCCATATTTACATTCGAAATAAAGGGCGGCGCAGATGAAGCAAAGGCCTTCATCGACAGGCTTGAAATCTTCTCGCTGCTTGCAAATGTTGCAGACGTGAAATCCCTGGTCATACATCCGGCAAGCACGACCCACTCCCAGATGAACGAGCAGGAGCTGCTTGCTTCGGGCATTAAAAAGAACACGATACGCCTGTCCATAGGAACAGAGCACATAGACGATTTGATTTACGATTTGGATCAGGCCCTGGGAGTATAAGATGATTAGAATCACCAAGCTAAAGATACCATTAACCTACGATGATGAGATGCTAAGAAGCATAATTGCCAGGAGGTTGGGCGTAGAGCCCGGCCTCTTTGTGCGTGTAGATATTGCTAAACGCGATATAAATGCCAGTAATAAGCAGGATATTCATTTTGATATGGAGGTAGATGTATCCGTATCGAGGGACGAGGATGAAATAATCACGCGCAATAAAAGAAGGGGTGTCACGAAAGCCCCGGAGCTTTTTTATACTGTCCCGGCTGCAAAAAGGCTTGAAAAGCGGCCAATAGTAGTGGGCTGTGGTCCTGCAGGCATGTTCGCTGCGCTTATTCTCGCACAGGCAGGCGCAAGGCCGTTTTTGCTGGAGCGTGGCCTTGATGTGGACAGGCGCACAGAAAGGGTCTTGAAGTTCTGGGAGACCGGGATTCTTGACACCGACTCCAATGTGCAATTCGGGGAGGGCGGAGCAGGAGCATTCTCCGACGGCAAGCTGAAGATCGGCTTCAAGGATGCCCGTAAAATGAAGATACTCCGAGAATTTGTTGAGGCGGGAGCGCCTGAGGAAATAATGTATCTGGCTAAGCCCCATATCGGTACCGATCGGCTGGCATCAGCAGTGAAGAGGATTAGGGATAAGACCATAAGCCTTGGGGGAGAGGTACACTTTGGCGCGAATGTAACGGAAATTGTCCATCGAAAGGGGGCAGTGGCGGCAGTGCGCTATTTAAAAGGTGGAAAAGTCTTTGAACAGCCCGCTGACAACATCATACTGGCCATAGGGCATAGTGCCCGGGACACCTTCGAACGTCTGATAGTTGATGGTGTGCATATGGAGCAGAAGCCCTTTTCAGTCGGCGTGAGGATAGAGCATCCCCAGAAGTTGATTGATAAGATACGATACGGAGACTTTGCGGGAAATCCCTTGCTGGGGGCGGCCGATTACAGGATGGTATTGCATCTTCCTAATGGAAGGAATGTCTACACCTTTTGCATGTGCCCCGGGGGCAGGGTAGTTGCGGCTACCTCCGAAGAAAACAGGCTGTTGACAAATGGGATGAGCCTTTATGCCCGTGATGGCAACAATGCAAATACAGCCCTGTTAGTGACCGTTAAAAGCGAGGATCTGGGCAGTGAGGACCCTCTTGCGGGTGTGGTATATCAGCGCGGGATAGAGGAAGCAGCATTTGCGGCGGGAGGCGGAGGATACAGGGCACCTGTGCAAAGACTTGAGGATTTCATCAATAGGCGGGAGACAAGAAATTTCGGAGATGTGCTGCCCACCTATAAGCCCGGAACCGGCTTTGCGGCAGTTGATTCCTATTTGCCCGGGATTATCGCAGATTCGTTGCGGGAAAGCATACCTGAGATGGAAGCATGGATGCCCGGCTTTGCTTATGCGGATGCGCTTCTTACCGGGGCAGAAACCCGCAGCTCTTCGCCTGTACGCATCACAAGAGGAGAGAGCCTGGAGGCTATCGGAATCAAAGGCCTATACCCCTGCGGAGAAGGAGCAGGTTACGGGGGAGGGATTATCTCCGCTGCCGTGGATGGAATTCTCTGCGCAGAACAGATTCTCGGGAGGTAATTTAACACTAAATAATATCCACTACTTCAAACAAGTCCTGCGATTTTTTTGAAATAAAACTTACAAAGTCTGCCACATCATGAGAAGCTAAGTCCTTCTTTTGAAGAATAGTAATTCTGTGATTCCAAATGAGAATAAAGAAATCCGTTGTGATGAAGAATTTTTCTATTTCCTCATAGCTAATTGCAGCGTTTTCTTCTAGCCGTATATTTTCATTGGCAAAGGTAACCTTGTGTGCGGGTAAATTTTCATATTCGTTAAACAGTTTAGCCGCAGCTCTATCAAACGCAGTGAGCTTTTTTATTTTCGGTTTTCTTCCGCGATTTATATATGCAATTCCTATGCCGACTGAAAGTGAGCCTACTATCAGTGGAATTTTAAGCTCCTCGGGACTCATTAGCGAAGTTACTAGAAGAAAAACCCCCATAAAAAATAACAATACTCCATATATCATATATCTGCCACGCCGCTTCTCCAGTACTTCCCCGGAGCCTTTTTCCTTTGAGTTCATTTTGTCTGTAAAACTCCAGAGCCGCGGGTGCTCTTTTCTTGATACTAACTCTGTTCTCTTTTCCAGTGTCTTACTCACTTGTGACTTAAATGATACTTCATTATACTTGGTTAATTCAAAAATAAACTCCATATCTTTCTCCTCTTTTGTCGCCGCAGAACATTCCAAATGCTCTTTAAATGTAAAGCGGTGTGCATAATTAAATCATTTCGCAGCACTACCTGACTAGCTCGCCAATATAGGGCAAATGCCTGCACTCCTGATTATGGTCAAGGCCATAACCGATGAGGTATATATCCGGGACTTCAAAGCCCACGTATTCCAGGGGTATATTCATAAGCCTCTTTCTGGGGTTGTCTAAAAGAGTGCAAATCTTAATACTTGCGGGCTTTCTTGCTTCTAAATTCTGTACCAGGTAGCCAATGGTAAGGCCTGTGTTTATTATGTCCTCCACAAAAAGCACATGCCTCCCGCTTATATCGAAATCCAGATCCTTGTCAATTCGAACGATTCCGGAATTACTAGTCACTCCATGATAGACGCTAATTGACATGAAATCAATATTTAGAGGGAAGTCAAGAGTTCTGGTTAGGTCTGCTATAAAGTACATGGTACCCTTTAAAACACTTATAAGTATGGGATGCTTATCCGCATAGTCCTGACTTATTTGCTCTCCCAGCTCCTTAACCCTGTTTCTTATTTGCTCCTCAGAAAAAACAACACGCTTAATCTGCGTTGAATTCATTTGCTTCATCCTTTCTGCTTAAGCCGAATCTTTCAAGGAGGGAGTAGAAATCCTTCTTATAGACGATATTTATGCTTATGTTCGGGTAAAGCTCCCTGACAAGCCTTACCTTTTTGTTCTTGGTGGTCACATACTTTTGATCCATGGTTGTGATTTCAATATACGTATTAAATTTGGGCAGATAGAAATCCGGGCTAATGGCCATAGTTACATTACCCTCAGCATCCCATTTTACGGGGAAGGTGTTCGGCTCGTATTGCCAGACAATGCCGTACATATCAAGGATATTGGCAAACTCCTCTTCAGCAGGATGCTTGAATGTGGGCTTGCTCTCGGAGAATCTCTTAATCATATTGTTTTCGGCGTTAATTGATTTGTTGAACTTCAAGCTCTCATTAAGGCTAATGTTAAAGGCGATAAGCTCCACGCAATGCTCGATAGACATCCTATCGGTGTTGAGGATAATATCGTATAGAAGGGGATCATCCCAATCCAGCTCATAAAGGGTATAAATAAACCTCTTATGGCGCCTATCACTTTGCTTGAGGAGCTTTTCTGCTTCCGTCGCCTGCAGGCCGTATTTCTTGGAAAATACTTCAAACCTTTTTGCATCGGAGGCCGTAACCCTTATGTTAATAGCATCGGGATGATTGGCAAAAATAATCTGGCTTCCCATTCCCAGTATTACACAGGAGCCTTTTGTTGCTTCCTTCATCAGCCTGTGTTGCATGTGCTCTTTAAAGCTTATCCCATCCTTAGCCGCATTTAGGTAGAACTTTGGACTTTGCTCGAGCATACTCATCTCATAAGGTGTTGCAAGGTCTGTAAAATGCTCAGCAACAAACCTCTTTCTTGTTATAAGAGGCATTTTGAGCTTTTCAGATATCTGCTCCGCGATTTCGCGTCCCAGACTACCGCTCTGCCTGGAAATAGTTATGATCGTCAATGAATCACGCTCCCATAGCTAATATATCATAAATAGGGCAAATTCTAAACAGGTTTCTGAGAAAAGCATAAGAATGTACAAAAATAAATGCATTATAGAAAAATAGATAGCATACGGGAGCAAAACGGTGATACTTTTACTTAACGGCACTTTCACAGCCTTGCGAAAAATTCGATTTGTCGGTATACTTAAATCAAGCTCTAGGGAATACCTAAAGGAAATTACTTAATCGTAAGAGCCGCCGCGCCGAAAGGATGCGGAAGGATGTGTAGATGTATAGTTGTAAAAAGATTATGGTCTACTATGTCAGGAAGCTGAATGTGGAAGTCTGGTTATTGTGAAGGCAATGAGGTCTTGAAAGAGAGAAATCTTGAAAGAGAAAGAGTTGTTGGAAGAGTAGTTAGATAGAGAAATTTGGTTGGAATGATGAAATAACATCTACAAAAGGGCAATACGAACAGTAATGGAATGATAAAGATTCGCTAGAGCTTTTTATATTCTGGGAAAGGATAAAAGCCTCCGTAATTGGGAGGCTTTTATCTATGGCGCCAGCTTTGGCTTAATTCTTCGGCTTTAGGCGATGGAACACAGAGATTTACAATAACAGGTAAATTTGCTTAAGGGCATTCATGCCCCAGCTTTCATTGCTGCTTATCCCCCCGAACATATAATCTTGTACCATTCTGTATCCGAACTTAATTAGGATCATTTCTAAAACATGCATTTCCATGACCGGAGAAATGTCCATATTCTCCGTAAGACCCTTCAAGTATGCGGGCACAAGCCGGCTATAGTTTTCTTCAAATCTCCCAGCATCCATGCCATCTACGATTAAACTGGCAATATCCTCGCCCAGAAAGCCCCAGCCAGCTGTGTCCCAATCAATCAGCCTTATTGCACCGTCGGTAAAGAATATGTTTTCATTCCAAAAATCCCGGTGGCACAGCAGGATGGGGAGCTTATTCAGCTTATTGAATAATTCATCTTTGCGATTGTCAATATCCATAATCATTTGCTTTAAGTTCTCGGGAATGTCGCAACCTCTTGAACGAAGGCAGCTGTATTCAAATGATTTACCATCTACTAGCTGAATATCGCTATTTTTGAGCATTTCCTTTAAGTGCTCCGGAATGCGGCAGGGCTCAGACACCAGAAAATCATATGAGAATGACTGGTTATGCCATTGTTCGAACTCTCTGGCCAAAAAACCCGCATCCCCAAGACATGAGATATCCCTTATATCATCATGCTGTTTGGTAATTCTGCCTTGAAAACGCCCTAATTCCAATGCCGCTTGCTCAAGCATTTCGATGGTAAGGTCCTTACCCGATACTCCGTCTATGTACTCGATCCACAGCTCTATACTCTCATCCCCAAGCTTCGAATGGTAGCATTTGGGCCAGCGGAGGTGTGATGCAAAGGTCTCTGCGAGGTTGCTTTGATATAAATCGTACTCTCTGCGCCATGAATTCGGGTCGCCGGGACGCTCCCACTTCTTCTGCTTCTTACAAACGACTTTATAGGGAACTTTGCCAGCTTCTACTGTATCCGCAATACCCGTAACAAGCTGCACATCACCCAATGTTCCGCCTTGTAGCTGCTTAGTTTGATAAGTCGCGTTGGTTATGGCCTTGCCGAGCATTTTGCTTAAAACACATGTTAGTATTTCATTTTCGACGACATTATTCATTTCTTGTATCCTCCGTTTTTCTTTATTTCCTTATTCCGCATTACTATTGATTTGTGGTGCGCTCGCTTGGCATTTAGATAACCTGTTCTGTTATCCACAAATTCGTTTTCGCGCTTCTGAGCGATGTAATGATCCCAACGCTCCTGAGGCAGAGTGCCGTCGCTGAGTGCAGCGAGAACAGCACACCCCGGTTCGGTCTGATGGCGGCAGTTGTTAAAGCGGCACTGCAGGAATAAGTCCTCAACATCCGTAAAGCCTGCACTGATTCCTTCCTCCGCATCAAACAATCCAAGCTCGCGCATACCCGGCGTATCTATAACCATCGCGCCGGATGGTAGCACGATAAGCTGACGGTGCGTTGTAGTGTGTCGTCCACGGCTGTCGTCCTCGCGGATAGCCTTTACGGCCATTACTTCCTGTCCCATAAGGGAATTTAGCAGCGATGATTTGCCTACACCTGACATCCCAAGGAAGACTACAGTCTTACCAGGCTGCAAGTATTCGTCCAGTGAATCCAGTCCAAAGCCCGTGTAACTGGAAACTGCATGCACGGGCACATCCGGCGCTATTTCCTTTATGCCATGCAAAAACACTTCATAATCCGGTTGCAAATCAGCTTTTGTCAAAATCACAACAGGCTGGCCGCCGCTTTGTCTCGCTTGCGTTAGATAACGCATGATACGGTTGACGTTGTAATCGCAGTTTAAGGACGTCAGGATAAAAACGAAGTCGAAATTCGCTGCAACAACCTGTTCCAGAATAGTTTTGACATATCCAGCCGCATGGCCGGAGAAGTTGCTTCTTACAAATTTGGACTTGCGGGGGAGTGTTTTGACAATCTGACTATCTCCATTGGGATTATATTTAATCAGCACAAAATCACCTGTTGTAGGGAAGTCCTCCTCTGAACCACCAACAAAATAATTGCTTGCTTTTAATCTCGCAAAACAATCGCCATGTTCACATAAAATAGCATAACGCTCTTTGTAAACAGCAGTAACCCTTGCAGGCATATAATCTTCCTGCATATAATCATTTGATAGGTCCATTTTTCCTCCTTCAATAAGTACATAAAAATACCGCAGCAAGCAGCCATCGATAGCTGCAAACTACGGTTCGTCACGGGATGCATGTGTTCATAAGGTAAACATGTGCATACCCAATCGTATACCTATATAATTCTACAGTATTAACGAAAGGTTACTTGAAACGGCACAACAATAAAAGTCGTCCATACATCTTGTGGAATATTGCCATGCCCACTATTCTGTTTTAGACGAAAGCCACCTCAAAAACAATCGCCATATATGAACAGCTCCTTTCGTTCTCTGCGAAGAAGTTAATGATCTATCGCAAAATTTTCATTAAATTTAGCATAACATCTCTTACCTGAAAAAACAATCCTTGATTTTGCCTATTTCACCTTCTTTCAATTACCAGCCTTGCATCAAAACATGCCGGGAATCCAATAGGCCAATACGACACCGAGAGCGAAAGAAAAAGCGTTTGCCGTCAGCGCATATACAGTTGGTTTCCAAGCAGGAAGCTCTTTTGGGCTGTGTTTTTTTAGATACCAGCTGTAAAGAACTGCTTCGGTAATGAATACTGCAATTTCCAAAAGAACATAGAAGACTATGAATGCCATTGCGCCGGATTTGTAATTGATAGCATTAAGTCCTAGGTTCAGCGAAATCTGCGTTACAAGGTTGACAAGCATGATAATGAGAATTTGTTTTTTTGCTCGATAACCGAATAGGAGCGCAATCACAAGCTCAATGGCAATGGTTAGTAAAATGCGCAAAACCAGAGAAAGCGTTTCACCGGAATACTTATAGGATTGATAGGCAGACAGGCCTGTGCCGGTAAGCTCAGCGGTAAAATAGCTGTCAAAGGCATAACGCTCATAGGTGGCATCACTGACTATGAAGCTATCTGTTTCGGGGAAATACACAAGTATTTTAAACACCTGGGGAGGATAATAAGTCCAGCTGAATTGGTGCGTTTGAGTACAGTTTTTAAAGAATTGCAGAAAATAAAAGCCATCACAGTCCTTATATTCAGCGAATTTCAGAAAAATATCATAGTCCTCATCGCCCTCTTCGTAATGTCTATTGGCATTATTACTGTCACTAAGTGCAGAAAAAGGACCGGTTGATTCTACGCTGGAAAGAAGCGTCACATAATATGTCTGCCCCTCAAGCCCTGTAAAATCAATCACAACAGAGGGTTTAGGCCCGGTATCCGCATTGATGGCTAAAGGAAACACAACAGTGATTAGTATTATGCAAAGCAGCACTATGATTATTTTCTTCATGATGGATTCTCCCTTGAGCGAATAAAGCAAGCTCGTTAACACTACAAAGCCTAATCAAACATTATAGTCCTCAGGCTCCTCGGCAATAATTAAGTTCCCTAAGGTACTGGCATCATAAAACACAGTAGGGGATGAGCGTGATTTAAGATACTCAGAAAGGCTTTCATCCGTACAATACACTCTGCAGCCCTTCATT
>JAAYBT010000124.1 GCA_012730015.1 Clostridiaceae bacterium | reverse complement strand
TTTATGTTCTGCATAGGCATAGTTCCCATCGGATTTATGTTCTGCATAGGCATAGTTCCCATCGGATTTATATTCTGCGCAGGCAATGCGGCCATCGGGTTGAGTTGGCTTTGTGTCGGCATCATTTGCATGCCATCACGATAATTATCATACATTACTTATCCTCCTCACGAAAATAATGAATTGGCTTCACAATATAATTTATGAGTTGTCGATAAGAAGGGTTACGATTATTTTTATCAAATGCTCGCAGCGCGATACACACAAAACGCATAAGGAAAGCGCTAAAGTGCCAGCAGCGTATTTTGCTTTGCAAAAACGCGGTTTGGCGTACAATTAAAAAGACAGCTTTTTTAGCTGTCCCTTGAATTAAAGATTACCTGCTGATGCAACTTTTTTGTTTTGGCATCTTTTGCATACCTTTAATTTGTTCCCATCACCTGTAACAATTTCATATAAAACTTTTATTCTTGTAGTTTTGCATACAGGACAAGTCCCTCTGCCATGTGATGGTAATTTGAGTAGTGTCTTACCTCTATGTGCTTTTGTTGCCATTAATTTCAATCCCCTCTTTACATTATTCATTCAAAGCAACCATACATTAACTGTAACACAGGTGCATTGGTATTTCTATTTCACAAATGACTATGTAAAGAACTCAAACATTGTGACTTCCCTTGACTTATTATCCTCCTAATACTTTGCTCAGAAAGATAGTAACTCTGGGATAAGTCAGCAACTGTTGTACCATTCATGTATTCTCTAAATATCTGATTATTTCTTTCCTCCAGGCTATCTTTTGTACCACTTTTTTCTCCCCAAGACCTCTGTTCTCCAGATTTTCTTGGTATATATACAAACTCACCATCAACAAATTGCTGAATAATACTTATCACATCTTCAGGCAACACATTCTTTGCCTTCAAATATCTCATATCTTTGCTCCTCCTAAATTTAGATGAAGCAAAGACCACTATTACAGGTTTTATCCCATAAAGAAACTGCATTACAAGCAATGCCTGCAAGCAGTCTATTTACACAAAGTAATAGCAATTTTACCTTAATCATAAAATAACTTCAATGAAGAATATCATAACAAGAATGTGTTAATATATGAAAAACATTATTGTGATTTATATAGATAAACTTTAGGTTATCTTATGAAATCAGGTTCTAAGCAGAGCATCCCTGACATAAATTTTTGTGGTCTTTGCTTGTGAATAGACATCTGCATAGTTTTCATAAGAACCCCTCCTAAACATTCTGAATGTTAAATATTACTTAAAAAGGATACCACAAATATTCTCACATCTCAAGCTTAAAAACAATTATGTATCATTTTTGAGCACTCAGATTATAAGTCAAATCCAAACTCAATATTGGTAAAATACATTTTATACCCCAAAGACTTATATAATGCAATTGCTGGCTTATTATCTCCAAACACACAGAGGGTGGCTATTTTTTTACCTCTATTTTTAAGGAATTTTAGAGCTTTTGTAATAACTAATTTTGCAACACCCTTTTTTCTCCATTCAGGGATAACAAATATGTTTTCTGTAGCACTTCTCTCATCTGTTATCATCCAAGTCATTGTACTGCCAACCACCTTATCCCCTGAGAAGGCTGTGAAAGTATCCCACTCAGGACTAAATGAGTACCATGTTAATTGGTTCAGACTCCAGCATACTCCTGAATTTGATTTTGCATCAGCTTCAAGATACTGCTTTTTCTCCTCTTCTGTAGCCATTTTCCAGTTAATCACATTAATACCTTCTACATTTGGAACATCAGGAATTTCATCAGTCAAATCCCTTTTCATTACTAAATTATTGCTATATGCTGCAAAACCTTTAGAAAGGAAGTAGTCAATTTCTGCATTATCCTCAGATGCAATGTACTTGATAAGCCTGATTTTTTTACCTTGATGCATTTTCTTTAGTTCATTGGCTCTCATTAATAATGCTTCCAGTAACCCATCTCTCACACTTTCTGGTGGTTCAAATTCTAGATTGACTGATATGCCCAACCACAGCTTATATATATAATCAGAAGGAATGTCCTCCTTTGTAATCAAAGCCCAAGTATCATGAGGTTCTAAATGTCCAACTCCCAAAATGTCTCCCAGTGCATTGACAGCACAAAAAATATTTTCTAATTTGAAATCACCATTGTATCTGTAAGACAACTCTAAAACCTTATCAAAATTTCCTATCTTATCAGCATCCTCTATTGAATAGTTCCTTATTACATAGCCTTTATGCTTAACATTCAACATTAAATAAGCCTCCTCAATTAAATCATATGTCTAATATTTTACAGCATACTCTGAGATATAAAAAGATAAAAATCAGTTATAATCATTCTTGTTATAAAAAAGCTTCTTTGAAAAATATTCGGGTATAGAGTGATTTGACCCTATACCCATAAATATAAGCCTTGAGACCTACTGACGCCACTTACATGTAGTCAAACATCCTCATTACTACAGGTGAAGTAGTAGCTATTTACTACATGCAAATAGCAGGTCGTTTTATGAAGGATATTGTCGAATAAAGAGAAATTTTGTTATAAAATCGCGAAAAGTGGTAAAGTATTAGCATTAACAGAAAGTGCAAAAAACTACGAAAGGAAGTGTTACCAAATGAGTTTATCGAAGAGAACTGCCCTAATAGTAAGTGCACTTGTTCTAGTTGTTTCAGTCAGCATAGGGTTAGTGGGAATTTTGCTGAGTAATAATGCGATTCAGGATAATATTGATGAAACTCTTCGTAATTCCGCAAAGGATGGTGTAAAGATTGTTGATGCTTCCATTGCTCGAGACTTGAGTGTTTTACAGGAACTGGCGAACCGTTCGACGACAAAAAGCATGAATTGGGAAACGCAAAAGAATTCTTTGATGTCCGATGTATCGAGATTGGGATTCTTAGAAATTGGTGTTGTAGGCCTTGATGGAAAAGTCCGCTATGTTTCGGATGACAGCACAGCGGACCTAAGTGAAAGAGTTTACATAAAGGAGGCTTTGCAGGGTAACACAAATATTTCGGATGTGTTGATTTCAAAGGTAACAAACCAAGCCGTTGTTATGTTAGCTACGCCTATTGAAGAAAATGGTAAAGTTGTTGGAGCACTAATTGCCAGAAGTGATGGGACGGCTTTGACTGAAATTACAGATCAAATGGGCTTTGGAGAAAGAGGCTATGCTTTTATTCTTGGTAAGGACGGAACAATATACGCCCATCAGAATAGGGAATATGTGATGGAGCAAAAGAACATTTTCGCCGATGAGGATACCAAAGGGCTGGCCGATGAAATACAGAGGATAGGAGCCGGCAATAGTGGAATCATAGATTTTGAGTTTTTAGGTGCCAGAAGGCTAATGGGAGTTGAGCCCATGGAGAGTACAGGCTGGACATTGGCTGTCGGTGCCTATAGAGATGATGTTTTAGCGGGTCTGAAGCAAGCAAGGATAGCTATAATAATAGGCGTTGCTGTCTTCATGATTTTAGGTATGGTAGTGGCATTCTATTTTGGGAACTCCATATCGAGGCCAATTGTTGAGTACTCGGCAATTATCGAAAGAATGGCTGGCTATGACCTGAGGACTGATGAAAACGGCAAAGCAAACGTGTACTCAATGAGAAAAGATGAAATCGGCAATATAGGTAGATCACTGATGTCTATGCAAAAAAATCTTGTTAGCCTAATTGGAGATGTAACCAATACCTCCCAACAGGTTGCATCCTCGGCAGAGGAGCTGACCTCGACAGCACAGCAGTCCACTCTTGCCTCAGATGAGGTGGCAAAGGTAATAGAGGATATTGCACAGGGGGCAACGGAGCAAGCCAAGGAGGCGGAGAAGGGTGCTGAGACTGTCGACGCATTAGGTAAAAAAATTCAAGATAATATTAACGGTGTAAAGAATTTGAGTGAAGCTGCAAATAGAATAAATATTCTGAAGGATGAAGGGATAGTCATTGTAAATGATCTTGTACAGAAAACTGAAGATAGCAGTCAGGCAAGCAAGGACATATACAATATCATTTTAAACACCAATGAAGGAGTAGATAAAATTGCAAGTGCAAGTGAGATGATTAAGAGCATAGCAGCTCAGACTAATCTTTTAGCACTCAATGCCGCAATTGAAGCTGCTCGCGCTGGCGAATCGGGAAAAGGCTTCGCTGTGGTAGCAGATGAAATCAGAAAGCTGGCAGAACAATCTAACAGCTTCACAGATGAGATTTCAGTCATTATTAGAGAATTAGTTTCAGAAACAAAAGTCGCCGTTGAGCAAATTAACAAGCTTGAACATACTGTAGAATTGCAAAGCAATAGTGTTAATGTTACAAATCATAAGTTCGAAGGAATTGCCAGTTCTATTGAAGAGATAAGAGGGCTAGCAGATGTGCTTGATAAGATTGACAAGCAAATGGAGATTGAAAGAGACCAGGTTATTCAGGTTGTTGAGCACTTGTCATCAATATCTGAAGAGAACGCAGCTGGCACACAGCAAGCATCGGCATCTGTGGAGGAGCAAACGGCATCTATGGCGGAAATATCAGATGCCAGCGAAGCATTGGCGCAGCTGGCAAGTGAGATGCAGGAAAGCGTTGCTAAGTTCAAATACTAGCTATAGCTAAGATGAAATTGTAGGTCTGGAAACCGGGGGACGCTTCTCAACTTATTTGAGAAGCGTCCCCCTTAAATTATGAGTCGTTGATAGGAAGGGTTATGACTATTCTTATTGCTCCGATTTCATCGGTGGCAGCTTGATACTGCGGCTCTTAACAAAGCCCATGATGCTATCGATTGCATAGAATATGATGAATAATACGACCATTGCTGAAAGAAAGTTGCTAAGTGACATTGTAACATCAGCCAGAGGCCTATTAATCGCATCTGCAAAACGAGAAATTATCTGCGGATTGACTATTGCATGATCCTTGAGCATAAAGAAAACTAACAGGCATGAAGCAATATTATGCAGGGTATTTGCTATTGCAAGCGGCAGGTTCCAGCGCATTACGATAAACATGTATATGGACAGGATAAATTGCAGGGCAGTCAGCACGATGATGGCTATAATATAGGCTTGGAGACGATCTATATTGAAAAAGGATGTGACATTAACAATGCCGGACTCGCCCTTTTCGTACCAGCCAAAGAGCTGTGGTTGAAAGATCAATATCGCTGCAAAAATAATTGAAAAAACCAAACCTACTACGGTTTCACCGCGGCTTATTTTACTTTTGGCGGCATCGTCGGATGACAGAAGATCATCTGCAGTCCAATTCTTTTTGCCGAATGAAAGCTTACCTTCGCCAAGTCCTCCCCGCTCAAGGCATGCAAAAACTATTGTGACCCACATAAAAGCTTGTATGGCGCCGTCGATTGCCGTACCCAGTATGCTTGTGATGAAGCCTGTAATAAAGTCAACAGGAGCTGTAGCAATTGATTCGGCCGGGTTGACAATTTGCTGTAAAACTCCGATGAAGGAAAAGACGATTATCGCAATCCCAATCACAAGCTTGAGTATGGAAATATATCTATCATAGAGGTTTGGCCCGATTAGATATCTTTTCGTTTGACGGTATTCGTCGGCAAGCCTTGCCGGGTCGCCCAGCTTTTCGAGCACCTCGCGGATGTCCTCTTGTGTGGGAGATTCAGGCAGCATATCCTCTATGTTTGCCCTTAGCTCTCTTTTTACATCCTCTCTTGTCTTTTCGGGCAGGCGCTCTGCCACAGCATTCAGATAGCGTTCGAATAAATTCATTTCACTCATATTATTCATCCTCCATAATTAAGGCATTTAGTTGATTTGACAGGTTGCCCCATTCATCCTTCAACCGCTGATATACCATCTTCCCCGCGTCGCTAAGCAGGTAATACTTGCGCGGGCGGCTTTCGCTGGTATCCCACTCGCTGGTCAAAAGCTCCTGCTTTTCAAGCCTTCGAAGCAGGGGATACAAGGTTCCGGCATCAATTGGTGCATTTTTATCCTCCAGCTTCTGAACGAGGGAATAGCCATATTCAGGGCTGTTAAGCTGACTAAGCACAGATATGATCAGGGTTCCTCTTCTGAGCTCCACTATAAGAGAGTTTATTAATTCCTCTATGGATTCCATTTCATCACCTCGAGCATATTATACTGTACGACATACAATATTGTCAATATGTAAATAATAAAAATATCTTAATATTGTTGAAATATTATGGGGTGTATTGATTTTGTAGCCGGTCTTTCCTTGCTTTTAGCGGACTACTTTTTTGTAATTCTGCACAAACGAAGCTCGATAATTTTTACTCATAGAGCAGCAAAAAGGAAATATTTACCCTTGAAAACTAGACTATTGCCCTGTAAAATTATAATCAGGTGATAATACCAGGTAATAATTCATATCTTAAAATAGGATGATATGGATAATGGAGGGAGTAGTATGAAGAAAGGAATTGACATAACTGAAAAGGGCGGAAGAAGAATAGTAAGCGGTTTGGGGTACTATGAGCCCAGGCCTGTCAAGGACCTTAGGGAGTTGGTGAAGAAGAGCGCTCTAAAATATGGGGATGCTGTTGGCTTCAGGTTTAAGGATAGTGGAGGAAGGATCATAGGGAAAACTTATACTGAATTTGACAGCGATATTGACTCTCTGGGCACTATGCTCATATCAATGGGTCTAAAGGATGCTAAAATTGCAATTATCAGCGAGAACAGGTATGAATGGGGAGTATGCTATTTTGCGGTCACTAATGGGACGGGAGTTGTAGTTCCCCTTGACAAATATCTTCCCCGCAACGAGGTGGAGTATCTGTCCGAGAGAGGCGGAATTGAGGCTATCTTTTATAGTTCAGCTTTTCATGAGATGATGATTTCGATGGCTCAGTCCTCCAAGGATATGAAATACTATATATGCATGGATAAAGTGGAAGAACTACCATCTGCGGATCCGCGTTTTTTATGCCTGCCGGAGCTTATTGCCCGGGGAAGAGCAATGGTAGAAGCCGGGGACATTTCATTTACAAATGCGCAGATAGACAGGAATAAAATGTCCATCCTGCTATTTACATCGGGTACGACCAGCATATCTAAGGGGGTAATGCTGTCTCAAGCTAATGTCGTAAGCAATGTTGCCAGTATATCAACGATTATAATGGCGGGACCGGGAGATGTTCATCTTTCGCTGCTTCCGCTTCATCATACCTTTGAAAATACGATTGGACTACTGTTTATGGTCCACAGCGGAGTCTGCATTGCCTACTGTGATGGTATAAGGTTCATTGCTCAGAACCTGCGAGAATATGGTGTGACAATACTTGTTGCGGTTCCGGCCATACTGGAATCCATGTATAGAAAACTACAGGAAGGCATTGAGAAGTCCGGTAAGGCAAAATTAATCGGTATACTCACCGGTGTATCGGAGTTATTGCGAATCTTTGGCATTGACTTAAGGCGCAAGATATTTAAAAGTGTGTTTGAAAAGCTGGGCCCCGGCTTGAGGCTTGCCGTTTCAGGTGCAGCTGCGCTGGATCCGGCGGTTATTAAAGGATTTGAGAAGATGGGGCTTATAATGCTGGAGGGCTATGGACTTACTGAGACCTCCCCGGTCATATCTGCATCCAACGATTTTGTTAATATACCGGGCACAGTAGGATATCCTTTGGCAGGAATCGAAGTGGCAATTGATGCTCCTGATGAGAATGGGATGGGTGAAATAATCGCCCGTGGCGACAATGTAATGCTGGGATATTTTGAGGACCCGAGGGCAACGGCGGAGGCTATCGACCAGGAGGGCTGGTTCAGGACCGGCGATCTTGGCATTATTGACGAAAAGGGATTATTGAGGATCACCGGCCGTGCCAAATCAATGATTGTATTTACCAATGGCAAAAAGGCCTTCCCAGAGGAGTATGAGGTGCTGCTCAATAATATCCCTGGGGTTAAGGATTCCTTTGCCTGGGGGAACAAGGCGGCTGACGGAGACATTCAGGTGTGTGCCAAGCTGGTAATCGACTGGGAAAGCTTGACCGGTGAAAGGGAGGGGGACG
>JAAYBT010000123.1 GCA_012730015.1 Clostridiaceae bacterium | reverse complement strand
CGAGTGGGAATAGTAAGGAAAAACCCTGCAAGCCTTCTAAAATAAAGGTTTGCAGGGTAAAATTTTTATTTATGATACTCGACGGTTCCTCTCAGGCTCTCGTCTTTACATCTTTTCGACCACAGTATTTCCTTTTCGACTGTCGGGATCGCAACGACATGAAGATGATAATGATAGACCGGCTTGCCCAACTCATCCGATACGGCAGCATTGATCTCATCGGCGTGCATAACTGCCGATACAATTTGATCTTCACCGTAAATTTCCCGGCAGAAGCGGTAAGCTTCCTCATATAATTGCTTAGCGAATTCATACCCACCGTGCTCCTCGAAGTACGATGTGTTCACATCAATAATCATCTCATTGAAGAAGGTCGCTCCGTCCTTCAGACCTCTTGTCGAGATCCTTCCATCGGCAACCAAGTGATCGAAGTATTCATTGTGGGTCATGCCACCGGGAGACTTGAAACTGACATTGAAGGGAATACTTTCCGGCACGACATTCACGTTTTCATAGTTGGTATTCTTACGTTCGTTATGCCTTTCTGATTTCCCGACATTCGATGCATTCAGCTTTACGACTCTCGGATCCGCTGCCCCGGTGGGAGCCCTGAACGAGCGTAACCTTGCCATATGGGGAAAAGGGATACCAAAGCCAACCAGCCGTCTTAGGATCAATCTGAGAGGCCTTGATCAACTCCAGTTTCGGAGTCTGTTTCATTTCTTCTGCCATATCTGCTTTTTCCTTTCATAGATTTGGACTGTGTTCAGCAAGGCAGATCCGTCCATCTGATCTGCCTTATCGCTGTCTGCCGTGCACGCACCACCTCCTTCAGGGATAAAAAAAGCACCAAGCTATATACTTGAGTGCGGTTAATGGGCAAACAAAACCGACCAACATTACTGCTGATCGGCTCTGCTTTGCTTATTATTCAATTTTTCTCACGCATACAAACTGGTAGTTGTCAATTCAGTACTGATGGCGAAATTTCCTGTATTAAACGGCGTATCCGTTTTGTGTCATGCTCTGTCAACCTATATATGGCATTCACATATATGGCCTTCATGAATATCTCCTCAGAGTAATTTTCTAAAAACAAAACCCGCTTCAGATATCTCCGTTTCAATCCGGCAGCATATTCATAAAAAACAACATATGTTCTGGCATAATCCCATATCGGCTTTCCGTTTTTGGCATTGACCCAGTCTATGATGCGCATGTTGCTGCCCTCGTACATGATGTTCAGCATGTGGTAGTCCATATGGCACAGAACTTCTTGTTCGGGCACTATCTCTTCCACCATATCAAAGCATTTTCGGGCATAAGCTTTCTGTGTCTCATCTACGGGCGCTGTGTCGATTATCTTCAGCAAACACTCGGAAAGGCTTTGAAGCGCAAGGCCCTCCGTTTGGTGGATTCTTTGAAACCAAAGCATGAAATCGTCAAGCACGGGGTCTATACCAGCAACTTTAAATCGCTCAGACATTGAAATGCCGGCAATAAGATCCATTTTGATCGTGTTCGGAAAATCCGATGTGTAATAACGCGGAACCGGCAACTTGCTTTTGCATATTTCGTTCTGCTGACTCTGCTCATAGGCGATCCACTCTGCGGGATAGCCCTCGTGAAAGCACTTGTATGCGTAACCTCGCCATGAATAGACCTTTGCCACCATTCCGGCTCCGATTTCTATTCTTTCTTTCAGGAAGTCATCATATAAACTCATAATACCTCCATCTCAAACCGACAAATTTTAATTTGTGCTTCCTGAGCATAGACTAGCTCGGTAATATATTATCAGAAAATTCTTCATTTGTAATCATCAATTATTATCCTAGCAAACGGCGGTGTGATAGCTTCACATTCTCCTGATTGACCATAGCGTACCTAAGCGTTGTATCAATCTGTGAATCGATGCTTAAGTAATCCTTGCTTATACTCCTTGAGATATGTATACTATTTACTGTTGTGCTGGCATAGTATAGCTGAAAATGCTTAACAGTTTTTATTTTATTAAAGGGAGAATGCGCATGAATATTGGAATTATCGGTGGATCGGATGGACCTACATCGATTTATATTGCATCATCTCACAGCTGGTTTGAAACGGCTATCATAGCAATTGTGTTTCTTGCGGTGATTGGTTTGATTGTTTGGCTAATTAGAAGGAATAGGAAGAAGAGGAATCAGAATCAGCATTAAACTGCTATTTCTAATTGAATTGAAAAGCAATGTTTCCATGTGGTATTATGAATCGGTGGTACTATATAGCATCGGTCCTGTTAATGCCGATACTATTCGACCGGGAGTGATCTAGTGAGTTTTATAAAGAATTTCATCAAGGGAATTGTTGTTGGCATTGCCACACTGGTACCTGGCGTGAGCGGCGGGACCATGGCAATTGTAGTAGGGATATATGATCGTTTGATACATAGCGTAAGTTCCTTTTTCAAGGATTGGAAAAGGAATGCTCTCTTTCTTTTTCAGGTTGGTGTCGGAGTGCTTTTGGGTATTCTGCTTTTTAATCGTCTTATGCTAACGGCGTTGGACAAAATCCCCTATGTGATGTCCTATCTTTTTATGGGCATTATAATAGGAGGACTTCCGGTATTGTACAAAAAGGCAATGTCCTTTAGGGCAGATATATCGGGGGGCATAGGTTCTTCTGCTGGTGCAGATTCATCTGGCGGCAAAAATAAGTCTGGTGAAAATATGCCAGATACAAATAAGCTAAGCAAAAATAAGCTAAGCGCAAATATGCCAAGCACAAATAGGCTAAGCGCAAATGAGTCTGGTAAAAATATGCCAGACAAAAATATATCCGACACAGATAAACCCGGCACACATAGTCTTCGCAAATTAGTAATTGCAGACATCATATTTCTTGTAATAGGCTTCTGTACTGTGCTGCTGATGACATCTGAGCCGGATGCAGTGATTACCCTGGCAACGGGAAATAGCTTGGTGAGCTATTTGTTCCTGATTTTTGCAGGCCTCATTCTGGCCATAGCGCTTGTTTTGCCGGGCATCAGCTTTTCCTTTATGCTGCTGGTATTGGGAATCTATGATATTACACTCAAGGCAATTCATGATTTCAACATTCCCTACCTTATACCGCTCGGCCTGGGTGTTGCAGCAGGAACCTTTGCAACTGCAAGAATTTTGGAAAATCTGCTTGCCAAGCACACTCGAAAGACCTATATGCTAATTATCGGGTTTGTGCTGGGATCACTGGTGGAGGTGTATCCGGGGATACCGCAGGGCTGGCAATTGGCGGCTTCTGCAATTGCCTTGGCTCTGGGCTTCAGTGGGATGTTCATGCTCGGCAGGAGCGGGGTTACAGACTGATAGCGCCGCAAAAGGTCATTGTCATGGGCATATCAACTGACGCAGTTAATTGAGCAGAAAACGGCACAGCAGCCGACTTAGCAATCTCGATCCGGCTACTTGGGCAGTACTAAGGCGCCTATTAATATAAACGCCATCATAAAGGAAATGGAGTAGAAGATGCAGCAAATAACAACAATACTAACGCAGGTCATAGCAATGCTGTTAGTAGCACTCATTGGCTATATCGCTCGCAGGACAAGCTTTGTACCTGAAAAAACAGGGGACTTCTTATCAAAAATAGTTGTAAGAATAACCGCACCGGCCTTGATTTTATCTGCCTTTGCATCCTATGAATTTGATGAGCGGACATTATCTGATGGATTGTGGGTATGGGCTTTTGCCATAGTATTTATGCTATTTTCACTATTAGTAGGGCTGGCCACCGGAAGGCTTCTTAGGCTAAGCGAGGTATCTGCCGGTGTTTTTGGAGTGCATTTGATGGCAGGCAATGTGGGCTATCTGGCATTGCCAATATTCAAGGCTGTTTTCAGTGAAAGAGAGGTAGTGTTGGCGGCTTTCTTCATTATTGCCTATGATATGCTCATGTGGACAATAGGCTACCATTACCTCAGTAAACATCAGCGCAAGACCCCATCTCTCAAAGAAACACTGAAAAATCTTGTAAACGTCAATATTGTATCCTGCGGCATCGGGCTTATTTTTGCGCTGGGTAACTTTCGGCAATACATTGATACTAGCGAGACGGCATCCCTCATATTTAACATTTTCGACATCACGTTCACATCTGTCGGCAATTGCACATTGCCGCTTTGCATGCTGTTTATAGGTATTCTAACGGCGGAGAAGCCTTCAGGCAACATGCAGTCTATTTTGAAGAAGCCTGTGACAATGTTGGCCTGCCTGCTGAAGCTTATTGTGATTCCGGCTATAGGTTTTGGTATCATGTTCCTGCTTGGAGACCTCGTGAATCCATATGTAAGGACCGTCGTTGTCATGGAGCTGGCCATGCCTTGCGGGGCTGTTGTTGTAGCGGTAGCCACCGAGACTAAATCTGATGCGCAGCAAGCAACGGATAACATGCTTTACTCAACTATTCTTTGTTTGTTTACCTTGCCGATTTTCATGGTGCTCCTTAATTACATATAAAAATACGAATGTTCAATACGCAATTAATAAAAAATGTTCGTATTTATTCATTTTTACAGTTGACAAGATGACTGTTCTTTTGATAGTATTAATAGCGTAAAAGACATGCTTGTTTTGATTCTCGAAAACGCTGAAATAACTGTATTAGAGGGTTGTGTCGGGTTTGAGCGTCGAGTACATATTTAGAGCTTACCCATTCGCAGCTATCAATAAAAGAAAAAGCATACCGACCAGGTATTAGTATGGAATAAAGTACGAACATTCGGCTTTTGTGCAGGCTTGATCGGACGCATGGCGATCCGTTGAAGTAATTATTTCTTAAATTTAATGGGAGGGGAAGTTTATGTTTGAAAAGCTTTTCAAGCTCAAGGAGAACAACACAAACGTAAGAACGGAAATATTTGCCGGCCTTACTACATTTGTGACAATGGCTTACATTATGTTTGTCAATCCTTCGATTCTCAGTGCAACGGGTATGGATTGGGGTGCAGTATTCGTAGCAACCATACTGGCAGCAGCTATCGGAACCTTCGTTATGGCTTTTGTTGCAAATGTTCCATATGCACAGGCGCCGGGAATGGGTCTGAATGCATTATTTACTTATACGGTATGTCTTGGCATGGGTTTACCCTGGCAGCAAGCATTGGGTATTGTTTTTATCTGCGGTGTTATTAATATTGTCATCACCGTGACAAAGATACGAAAATCAATCATTAAAGCAATCCCAACATCTCTTCAATACGCCATCGGCGGCGGTATCGGCTTGTTTATTGCATATATCGGATTCATCAATGGACATCTGTTGGACTTCACTCCGGACAGTGAGGCAAATGCTATTGGTGCTTTCTCGAAGATAATTCCTGCGCTTGTTAACTTCTCGGATCCCGTATCCCTGCTGGCGCTCATCGGCCTTGTTATTATTGTTGTTTTAATGCTGCTCAAAGTAAAAGGGGCAATCCTCATCGGTATCATCCTGACGACCCTCATTGGTATTCCTATGGGAGTTACAGTAGTACCTGAGATTACAGCAGCTTCTTTCATTCCTCCAAGTATTGCTCCGACATTCTTCAAGCTTGACATATTCGGGATTTTTGCCGATCCTTCTCAGTTGTTCAAAATGCTCACTCTCATTCTGACATTCAGCTTAACAGATACCTTTGATACTATAGGCACCTTCCTTGGTACCGGCAGACAGTCAGGTATATTTGACGACGAGGATGAGAAAGCGCTTATGGAAGGGAAAGGTTTCTCCTCCAGACTTGACAAGGCTTTGTTTGCTGATGCTACCGCAACTTCCATGGGAGCATTGTTGGGCACAAGCAACACCACCACTTATGTTGAAAGCGCGGCAGGTATTGCAGTAGGCGGGAAAACTGGTCTGACCTCATTGACTGTAGGTATTCTGTTCATACTGTCCCTCTTCCTGTCACCTATTGCAGGAATGGTTCCAGGTGCGGCTACAGCTCCTGCATTGATAGTTGTTGGTATCCTTATGGTTAGCTCACTTGGCAAAATTAAGTGGGATGACTTTGAAGAAGCTCTGCCCGCATTCTTTACTGTAGTTGCGATGCCTTTCGCATACAGCATTTCCACCGGTGTTGCATTAGGATTTGTATTCTTCTGCCTTGCAAAGATATTCAGCGGTAAGGCAAAGCAGGTTCATCCGATTATGTACATTGTCACTGGAATCTTTGTACTGAAATATATATTGGATGCAGTGAGTTTGTTGTTGTGATAGTATTAATATAGGCATAGTACTTAAGGAGTCCGCCTTTAAAGCGGACTTCTTAAGTTATAGGCCATAAGTTTTCTGCCTGACTATGAGCAGCAAGCCAGCAGCTGAAACGAGAGTCGGCACAGAATGAACGATACACAGAAGGTAAGATTTACGGAGGCAGTAATGGATAGTGTTAGGAAACCAAAGGTTGCAGTAGTTATGGGGAGCGATTCGGATTATCCCGTACTTAAAGGCGGCATCAAGCTTTTGAAGGATTTTGGGGTAGAGCCCCAGGTATTGGTTTGCTCTGCCCATAGAACGCCCGATAAGGCTGCTGAGTTTGCGTCAAAGGCGCAAGAGAATGGTATTGAAGTAATAATTGCGGCGGCAGGCAAGGCAGCACATCTTGCAGGTGTTTTGGCGGCTTATACAGTATTACCTGTAATCGGAATACCTATAAAG
Organism: Clostridiaceae bacterium; assembly: GCA_012730015.1. Classification (GTDB taxonomy): domain Bacteria; phylum Bacillota; class Clostridia; order Acetivibrionales; family DTU013; genus JAAYBT01. The sequence continues at coordinate 12,184 of JAAYBT010000123.1, read as the reverse complement.
TCTTCCACAATGGATGGCCTGGACTCTCTGCTGTCAACAGTACAGATGCCCGCAGGCATTCCGGTGGCAACGGTTGCCATTGACGGGGCTGAGAATGCGGCGATTTTGGCGGTGCAGATATTGGCGGGAGCACATCCGGAAATGTTTGAACGGATTAGAGAATACAAACAAGAGCTTGCTCTTAAGGTTGAACAGAAAAATGACCAGCTTGCGAAAAGGCTGCTGGATGAATCGGAAGCCTGAGACAATGAAGAGGCCCGAGGCCGGGAGACAGAGATGAGAAACCGGAGGCCGAAAACCAGAGATGAGAAACCGGAGGCTGGGAGACAGAAACCGGAGGCCGGAAGACAGAGGCAAGAGGTATGAAACCTGAAACGAAGAGACCGGAGGCTAGAACTAAAAGCCGGGAGTCGGAGGATATGCTAGGATACGGAGGAAAATACTGATATGATTGATTATAAGTCAGCCGGAGTGGATGTTGAAGCCGGTTATGAAGCTGTAAAGCTTATGCGGGATGATGTAAAAAGAACCTTCAGGCCTGAGGTGCTGACAGACATAGGCGGGTTTGGCGGATTGTTTGCGCTGAACAAGGACAGGTACGAGGAGCCTGTGCTTGTATCTGGTACTGATGGAGTTGGAACCAAGCTGAAGCTCGCATTCATGCTCGACAAGCATGATACAGTGGGTATCGATGCTGTGGCAATGTGCGTCAATGACATCGTCTGCGGCGGGGCGGAACCCTTGTTTTTCCTGGACTATATTGCAGTGGGAAAGAACAGGCCTGAGAAGGTCGCACAGATTGTTAAGGGCGTTGCTGATGGCTGCCTAATGGCAGGCTGCTCGCTAATTGGCGGGGAGACAGCTGAGATGCCCGGATTTTATACTGAAAATGAATACGATATCGCAGGCTTTGCTGTAGGTATTGTAGATAGAAAGAAAATAATCGACGGAAAGTGCATTAAGGCCGGCGATGCGCTAATTGGTCTGCCATCCTCCGGACTGCACAGTAATGGCTTTTCACTGGTAAGAAAGCTCATGAATCTGACGGCGGACAAGCTTTCTAAGCGTATTGAGCAGCTGGGGACAACTCTAGGAGAAGAGCTCATAAAGCCAACCAGGATTTATGTTAAGACAATTCTTAAGCTCAAGGATAAATTCGAAATCAAGGGCATATCTCATATAACCGGAGGCGGATTTATAGAGAACATCCCAAGGATGCTGCCTGCAGGCCTAAGGGCAAGAGTTGATCTAGGCGCGTGGCCGGTATTGCCTGTTTTCAAGCTTTTACAGGAAACAGGAAGCATGACTGATGAGAGTATCTACAACACCTTTAATATGGGTATTGGCATGGTACTGGCAGTTGATCACAGAATTTCTATTGATGTGCTTAAGTATTTGGAAACGATGGGTGAGAAGGCCTATATAATAGGAGAAGTAGTAGAGGGCGAGGCCGGCGTTGACTTGAACGATGCAGAATAAAAGGTTTTGCCGGAACGAAATCATAGAAAAACGCTTGGCTATATGGCAGCGGTGAGGTCAGATAGTGCCGGAAAAGCGAAAAGGAAAGACGTGGCGACTGTGTTAAGACTTGGAGTATTAGTATCGGGTGGGGGAACCAACCTTCAAGCAATTATCAATAAGATAAATGATGGAACTCTGGAAGGCTGTGAAATAGTAACAGTCGTATCCAGCAGGCCGGGCGTCTATGCGCTTGAACGTGCCAGGGACAATGGGATACCATCTGCCTGCATTTCAAAAAAGGGCTTTCATGCAATAGAGGATTATAACCGGGCGCTACTGGAACACTTTCAGAAAGCTGAGGTGGATCTTGTCGTGTTAGCCGGTTATCTATCAATGCTTGGAGAGGACTTCGTTAAGGCTTACAAGGACAAGATTATCAATATACATCCGTCTCTGATACCATCCTTCTGCGGAAGGGGCTATTATGGCATCATACCTCATCAGAAGGCATTGGAATATGGAGTGAAGGTAACAGGTGCAACTGTGCACTTTGTGGACTTTGAGTATGACACAGGGCCGATTATTCTACAAAAGGCGGTTAAGGTCCTTGACGATGACACACCTGAATCGCTGCAGCTAAGAGTAATGCAGGAGGCCGAGTGGGAGCTGCTTCCTGAGGCAATCAGGCTATTTTCGCAGGGGAAGCTGAAGCTTGACGGCAGGAAGGTAATCAGAGGTTAGGATTCAGTGGTCAGAGGCCGGATTGGGGCAAAGCATTCAGGGCAATGACTAGTCTATTCTCTGGACTGAGGTATGTCCCCGGAATAGGACGAGCTATGTTACCAAATAAGGGCGGGGTATGCCACCAAGATAGGACCGAGGTATGTCCCCAAAATAGGACGAGTTAGGTCCCCAAAAAAGTGAGCAAATAACCGGGTTTGCGGTTAGAATATATTTTAAGGATGGGATTTGCAATGATAAAACGCGCATTGATTAGTGTGTCTGATAAGACAGGAATTGTAGAGCTGGCTAAGAGCCTTGCAGACAAAGGCATAGAAATTATATCAACGGGCGGAACGGCCAAGACACTTTCGGATGCCGGCCTGAAGGTTATAAATGTATCTGATATTACGGGCTTCCCGGAATGCCTCGACGGACGAGTAAAAACACTGCACCCGAAAATTCATGGAGGGCTTCTTGCTATTCGCGGCAACGAGGAACACATGAAGCAGATAAAGGAGCTAGGGATTGAGCCAATCGACATGGTTATTATCAATCTTTACCCCTTCAAACAGACCATACTCAAGGGAAATGTTGAGCTTGAGGACGCTATTGAGAACATTGACATAGGTGGGCCAACCATGCTAAGAGCGGCAGCCAAGAACTATCAGGATGTGGTTGTCATCGTGGATCCGGCTGACTACTCAAAGGTGCTCGATGAGATTGCAGCTTCAGGAGATATCTCTATAGAGACGAAATTCAAGCTGGCATATAAGGTGTTTGAGCACACCAGCCATTACGATACATTGATAGCGAAATATTTGCGGGACAAGCTGGACGAGGACTTTTTCCCTGAGACATTATCACTGACATTTGAAAAGGTACAAGATTTACGCTATGGGGAGAACCCTCATCAGAAGGCGGTTTTTTATAAGGAAGTGGGTGCTAATACAGGCTGTCTCACAGCAGCAAAGCAGCTTCATGGCAAGGAGCTTTCCTACAACAATATTAACGACGCAAACGGAGCCCTCGAGCTCCTGAAGGAATTTGACGAGCCGACTGTTATTGTTTCTAAGCACGCAAATCCATGCGGCGCAGCGAGTGCAAGCACTATCAAGGATGCATATGTGAAAGCTTATGAGTCGGATCCTGTATCGGCATACGGTGGTATTGTTGCATTGAACAGAGAAGTGGATAGCGCAACGGCTGAGGAAATGAGCAAGATTTTCTATGAAATCATCATTGCTCCCTCATATACCCAGGAGGCCCTGAACATACTTGAAAAGAAGAAAAACATCCGTCTGATGCAGCTGGACAACATAAGCGCAAAGCTTCCGGCGGATACATTTGATATGAAGAAGGTGGCAGGAGGACTGCTGGTGCAAAACTACAACAATGGACTGTTCAACGCGGAGGAGATGAGATGTGTAACTGAAGTTAAGCCCACCGATGAGCAGATGAAGGACCTCGAATTTGCTATGAAGATAGTCAAGCATGCTAAGTCCAATGGAGTTGCCCTGGCAAAGGATCAGCAGACAATAGGGGTTGGCCCTGGGCAAACCGCAAGGGTGACAGCGCTGAGGATAGCTATTGACTACTACGGCAAGGAGCGTACAGCGGGTTCTGTAATGGCCTCGGATGCCTTCTTCCCATTCCCCGACTGTGTTGAAATAGCACACGAATCCGGAATCAAAGCCATCATACAGCCGGGAGGCTCCATCAGGGATCAGGAGTCAATCGATGCATGCAATAAATACGGCATCGCGATGGTATTCACGGGCATGAGGCATTTCAAGCACTAGGCTGGGAGGTTAAAAGGTTGGACAAGATTAAGGTACTTATTTTGGGAAGCGGCGGACGAGAGCATGTGCTGGCATGGAAAATCGCCCAGAGCCCGTCTGTGGAAAAGATATATTGTGCGCCGGGCAATGGCGGTATTGCGTCATTAGCCCAGTGCATACCCATTGGGGTGACAGACACAGAGGAGATTATTCGTTTTGCTAAAAGCGAAGATATAGATTTGGTTGTTGTTGCCCCTGAGAATCCGCTGGCGGCAGGAATGGTAGACGAGCTTGAAAAAGCCGGAATCAGAGCATTTGGCCCCTATAAGAATGCGGCAGTTATAGAAAGCAGTAAAATGTTTTCGAAAAACCTGATGAAAAAGTATGGCATACCCACTGCAGCCTATGAAATATTCAGTGACATGGATGCTGCGATAGAATATCTTTCAGGCGTTCGCTTCCCTGTTGTGGTAAAGGCCGACGGTCTGGCCTTGGGAAAGGGAGTTATTATTGCGCTGGATTACGAGGAAGCAGTGAAGGCAGTGCAGGATATGATGTCGGACAAGGTGTTCGGCAGCGCAGGGGAGAGGGTAATCGTAGAGGAGTTTCTTACAGGCCATGAGGTTTCGGTACTGGCATTTACGGACGGTAAAACCCTTGTGCCTATGGTCAGCGCTCAGGATCATAAACGTGCACTCGATAATGACGAGGGCCTTAATACAGGGGGAATGGGAGCATTTTCTCCCAGCAGGTTCTATACTGATGAGCTAAATACACTGTGCATGAAGAGCATATTCATGCCTACAATGGAGGCAATGAACAAAGAAGGGCGCACCTTCAAGGGCGTTTTGTATTTTGGATTGATTCTTACCGATGATGGGCCTAAGGTAATTGAGTATAATTGCAGATTTGGCGATCCTGAGGCGCAGGTTGTTTTGCCGCGGCTTAAGACTGATATCATTGAGGTTATCAATGCAATTATTGACGGGCGGCTTGATTCTGTTAAAATTGAATGGGAAGACAGTGCCGCCGTTTGCGTAATAATGGCTTCGGGAGGATATCCGGGCAAATACCGCACAGGCTTGGAGATTTGCGGTCTGGAGAAGGCGGAGGAGAGCGTCGGGGTCGTTGTATTCCACGCAGGTACCAGGCTGGAATCTGGCAAGCATTATACAGCGGGAGGAAGGGTTCTCGGAGTCACGGCAGTGGCCGATACTATGGACAATGCAAGGGATAAAGCCTATGCAGCCGCGCGCTGTATCAGCTTTGATGATGTGCACTATCGGACGGATATCGGAATCAAGAAGGATTGAGAGTAAACAGCTAACCTTGGATAACCTACTGGTTCGAGCAGACCCGGGGTGAGCCGGGTTCGAATTGTGATGGCCTACCGGGGTGAGCCTACCTTGATGAGCCGACATGGGGTGGCCGAACGGGATGCTAAACTGTGAAGTTAACCGTGAAGGGGAGCTGCAAAGGAAAACAATGAATCAGGATATATGCAGGCAGGACTTAAAAAGGAAAATAGGCATCATGGGAGGGACCTTCAACCCCATTCACAACGGACACTTGATTGTGACCGAGGATGTGCGGGTTAAATGCGGCCTTGACCAGGTGCTTTTCATTGCGTCTGGGCAGCCGCCTCACAAGCCAGATTCTGAGGTGGTCGATGCAAACCACCGCTATGAGATGGTTCGTCGTGCTATTTCTTCAAACCCCTTTTTCCAGGCATCCCGAATCGAAATAGACCGTGGCGGCTACACCTATACTGTGGACACGCTTCAACAGCTAAGAATAGAGTATGGGGCCGGAGCGGATTTCTATTTCATTATTGGAGCGGATATCATATCGGAATTAGTCACCTGGAGGGAGTACGAAAAGGTCTTCCGGATGTGCGAATTTATTGCTATTTTAAGGCCCGGGCACGATTGGACCGCATTAAACGCACAAATTAAGAGCAACGAGGAAAGATATGGGGTTCGGATACATCCTGTGGATAGCCATCTGGTTGACATTTCATCTACTGATATCCGTGAACGCTGCAGGCGCGGCGAGTCTATCAAGTATCTGGTGCCCGATGAGGTTGAAGAATATATTATGGAACAAGGTCTATATAGGTCTATATAATATATTTTGGAACAAGGTCTATATAAGGGAAGCTTTTTATGAGCATTGAGGGAATTAAGAGAAAACTGCAAGGGATGATATCGCCGAGGAGATTCACTCATTCGGTAAACGTAATGGAAACGGCGGAGCAGTTAGCGCATAAATACGGCGAGGACGTTGAAAAAGCAGCTTTGGCTGGACTTGTGCATGATTGCGCAAAGGGTTTGGCGCCGGATGTCACTTTTGATTTGTGCAAAAAATATGGTATTATTATCGATGAGATAATGAGGAAAGAGCCCTCGCTGTTGCATGGTATGGTTGGCTCATGTTTGGCCCGTGATGTTTTTGGTATAGACTGTCCTGATCTACTTGCTGCAATTGCCGATCACACGATGGGAAGACCGGGGATGGACAAGCTCAGCAGGATTGTCTTCATAGCAGACTATATTGAACCGGGCCGGGACTATCCGGGCATTGAAAAGATCGCAGAAGCCGCACAGGAGAGCCTGGAGAAGGCAATTGTAGCCGGGATTGACTGCACAATCGCAGATATACTGCAAAAGGGAAAGCTGTTGCATCCAAATACAGTTGAAACCAGGAATTGGGCGCTGGGCCTGCTGGAATCCGGTGAGGTCCGGTATGGCAAGGTTCAGACGGAAAAGTAGCAGAGAATGGTCGCTGAATGCGTAAGCCAAGGACAAGTGTAGAAGCATTGAGAAGTAAAGGCTGTTAGGCTAGAGTGCAAAGGCTGTTAGGCTGGAGCAGTAAAGGCTGCAAGGCTAGAATGTAAAGGCTGTTAGGCTGGAGCAGTAGAGGCTGCAAGGGGGTATTATCATGAGTAAGCAAGGGAAATCTGCTGCAGGCAGATTATTTTATACATTTGGAACTATCTTTCTATTAACTGTGATTATGGTATGTGTGTTAAACTTCATTCAGGATTCAAGATTTGTCCAGAATAGAGCCGAAACGGCTGCCGCACAAAGCTCTTCGCAAACGGAGGCAGTTGGTAAACAGGCTCAATAGACTATAAAGTGATACAAAACCCTATCAGGCAATGCAGAATAGAGCAGCTTATGAAAGGTGGCACAACCCAGTCAGGACAAAGAACTTGAAACAGTGCCAAGAGCGGAGGAAACGGTATGAGAGAATATTACACGGAACAGACTGGCTTTTATGGAAGCAGCAAGCCCTCGGAGCTCCTTAAGGAGTATGGCAGTCCGCTTTATGTTTACAATGAGGCTATATTAAGGCAAAGGTGCCGGGAGATGGCTGGGCTGGTTTGCGACCCTGCCTTTAAGTCAAATTATTCCGCCAAAGCCAATTCAAATAAAGAGCTCCTTAGAATAATCAGGGATGAAGGCCTTCATGCCGATGCAATGTCGGCAGGAGAGATACATGTGTTGCTGGCCGCCGGGTTTAGGCCTGAGGAGCTGCTTTTTGTTGCCAACAATGTTTCACAGGACGAAATGCGCTATGCCATAGAGGCAGGCGTGCTTGTCAGCTGTGACTCTCTTTCCCAGCTGCGTCAGTTCGGCAGGCTTAACCCGGGAGGAAGGGTTGCGGTTCGCTTCAATCCGGGGATAGGCGCAGGCCACCATGAGAAGGTTATTACTGCAGGGGAAAACACGAAATTCGGTGTCAATATCGAGTTGATCTGCGAGGTTAAGGCGATTTTAGAGGAGTATAAGCTAAAGCTGGTAGGAATCAACCAGCATATTGGCTCGCTATTTATGGAATCGACTCCTTATCTGGACAGCGTAAAGCGGCTTTTGAGCATTGCAGAGCAGTTCGAGGAGCTTGAATTCGTGGATATGGGTGGTGGCTTCGGCATACCATATCACAAGCAGGAGGGCCAGGAAAGGCTGCCGCTTAAGGAAACAGGGCGATTGCTTACAGAAGTGATTGGCAGCTGGACAAGGAAGCATGGCAGAGATATCAAGATAAAAATGGAACCGGGCCGCTATGTGGTTGCAGAGTGCGGGGTTTTGCTGGGGACGGTTCACGCGGTAAAGAATAACGGCAGGAAGACCTACATTGGTACAGATATTGGCTTCAATGTGCTTTTGAGGACTGTATTGTACGATTCATACCATGATTTGGAGTTTTACAGAAACGATTCAATTATTAAGTCTGGGGAAACATCCCCGGCAACAGTAGTAGGGAACATATGTGAAAGCGGAGACATCATGGCTAGGGACAGAGAGCTGCCGGCAATAGTAGAGGGCGATTTGATAGGCATTATGGATGCCGGCGCTTATGGCTATTCGATGGCTTCAAACTACAACAATAGGCTGAGGCCTGCAGAGGTGCTGATATCAACTGACGGCACGCCGAGGCTGATCCGCAGGCGCGATACGATAGAGGATCTGATGCGTGGATTTGAGATATGATGATGATCAGGGACAGGTACCTTGTCCCATTTTTTTTTGGCCTTTTCTGGGACAAGGTACCTGTCCCCTTGTCCCCCTGTCCCCCTGTCCCCCTGTGTCATCCCTAATATTATTACGTTTTTACGGGAATATTATCTGTCTGAACTATATTATGAGAATTATTCTAAGGAGCGTGAAAACATGAAGGGTATGAATGGAAATGCAGAGCTTCTAAACTTTGTCTACCAAAATTCGCAGATGGGTGTTGACACAATCAGGCAATTAATATCAATTGCGGAAGAGGACGTGTTTAGTGAGCATCTGGAGGAGCAACAGAGGGAGTATGAGGCGATTCACAGCGAAGCAAGAGAAAAGCTTAATCAAAACGGATTTGACGAGAAGGGAATCAGTGCTTTTGAAAAAGTAAGGACTTATTTAATGATTAATATGCAGACGCTGACAGACAAATCCTCCTCCCATATCTCAGAAATGCTAATGGTCGGGAGCAACATGGGAATCATCGATGCGATTAAGAACATTAAGAAGTATAGTGATGCAGAGCCCGACATTATAGCACTTATGGAACGATTGCTCAGGTTCGAGGAGAACAATGTTCAAAGGCTGAAGGAATTTCTATAATGAACTTTGTTAAATTTTTATTTAGTGCTTGACATGCATAAGCTCATTCATTATAATTAGTTTAACTTTTACAAAAAGTTGTTGATAATTCCATATTGTCGGATGATTGGCGAGGGAGTGAGAGCAACCTTGTCAGGACGAATCTCTGGAGAGACCATGACGGCGCCGAAGGGGCAAGGCTGATAAAGCTTAATCTCTCAGGCAAAAGGACAGAGTAGACACAATCGTGTTATTGTGCGTGTTTGGAGGTCAGGTCTATATGGGATTTGATCTCTTATTTATTTTTACAGGCTGTCTAATGCAGCTGCTGCAAGGAGGTACAGATAATGCATAAGAAACTGTTTATCCCCGGACCCGTGGAGGTAAGGGAGGATGTGCTTGAAAAAATGGCTACCCCGATGATTGGGCACAGAACTAAGGACGCATCGGAGCTGCAGCGGGGAATATCCGAAAAAATGCAAAGGCTGATGTACACTAAAAGCGCCATCTTGCTTTCAACCTCGTCAGGAAGTGGCTTGATGGAGGGGGCGGTACGTTCCTGCACCGGAAAGAGGGCTGCCATGTTTTCCGTGGGAGCATTCGGAGACAGATGGTACAAAATGGCCACTTCAAATGGAATTCCGGCTGATCTTATCAGCTCAGAGCCGGGCAAGCCTACTACGCCTGAAATGGTTGACAAGGCTCTTGCCAGCGGGAAATACGACCTTATAACCATTACCCACAATGAAACATCGACCGGCGTAATGAACCCTGTGGAGGAGATAGCTCAGGTTATGCACAAGTACCCTGAGGTTGTTTGGTGTCTGGATACAGTCAGCTCCATGGGCGGAACAAAAATAGAGGTGGACACGCTGGGTGTAGATATTTGCATCACTTCAACGCAGAAATGCCTTGGCCTGCCTCCCGGAATGGCTATTTGCTCCTTCTCCGAAAAAGCAGTAGCGGCAGCCTCAAAGGTGGAGTTCAGAGGAACATATTTGGATTTGCTGGAGTTGTATAATTACATAAAGAAAAAGGATCATCAGTATCCTTCCACGCCTTCGCTTTCCCATATGTTTGCGCTGGATTACCAGCTGGACAGGATTTTTGCTGAGGGACTCGAAAACAGGTTCGCCAGGCATTTGAAGATGGCTGAGCTGGTTAGGGCTTGGACAAAAGAGAATTTTGAACTGTTTCCGGAGGAAAGATATGCTTCAAATACCTTGACTACCGTCAAGAATACTCGGGGAATCAGCGTAGGCGACCTGAACAAGAAACTTGGGGAGAAGGGCTATATGATTTCCAACGGCTATGGCAGCCTAAAGGAGCTAACCTTCCGCATTGCCCATATGGCGGATGCTACAATTGATGAAATCCGTACACTCCTTAACTTAATAGACAGCTTGATATAGGATGCTCACGGTATTAAGCTGCAATTGATGTAAGGCCCGGATAGTCATTGACATAGGATGATTGCAAGAAAGAATGGATAGATGAATTCTAATTATGTAGGAGGTTTAACATGAAAATAATCGTAACTGAAAGAATTGCCGATGAAGGCATACAATATTTGCGGGATAAGGGCTTCGAGGTGGATACCAGATTTGGTATAGATCACGGGGAGCTGCTGGATATTATCGGAGAATACGATGCTATCATAGTTAGGAGCGTCACAAAGGTGAACGCTGAACTGATTGAAAGGGCAACCAACCTCAAGGTAGCAGGTAGAGCCGGAAATGGCATTGACAACATTGATGTGCAGGCCTGCACTCAGAAGGGTATCATAGTCGTTAATACCCCCGAGAGCAATATTATGGCGGCGGCCGAGCTGGCAATCGCCATGGCCTATAGCATATTCAGAAACATACCTAAGGCAAACGCTTTAGCCAGGAAGGGCGATTTCAGAAGGAGCAAATTTATCGGAAATGAGCTGGACGGCAAAACTGTCGGGATAATTGGGCTCGGCAGGATTGGCTCTATCGTTGCGGCAAAGCTAAAGGGCTCTAACATGAGAGTAATAGCCTATGACCCATATATTACTGACGAGAAGTTTGTGAAGCGTGGCGTGGAAAAGTGTGAAACGCTTGAGGAGCTGCTGAAGCAATCCGATTTAATTACGCTGCACACACCCAAGACTAAGGAAACCTACGGTATGATAGGTGAAGAGGAGTTTAAGCTGTGTAAAAGGGGAGTAAGGGTGGTTAATGCAGCAAGGGGCGGCTTGATTAATGAGAAAGCTCTTGTCAAGGCACTTGAGGAAGGAATCGTTGCCGGAGCAGGAATTGACGTGCTTGATCCCGAGCCCAACTACGACAAGAAGCCTGAGGACCAAACCTATGAAAATCCGCTTCTGGATTTTGATAATGTGGTTATTACACCTCATCTGGGAGCATCAACTGATGAGGCCAATCACAATGTAGGCACTGCCGTTGCTCAATTGGTTGCGGCCGCTTTGTCAGGCGAGATGGTCGCTGCTGTCAATATGCCGCCTATGCATGGAGATCTGAACGGTCTGCGCCCCTATATCACTTTGGGTGAAATGCTGGGCAAAATATACTATCAGAGCGAAAGACCAACCGTACATAAAATCGAGATAATATACAGCGGGGATCTGGCTGACAAGGAGACTAAGGTGATTTCCCTGTCTGTGCTCAAGGGCTTCCTGGACCCGGTCATAAAGGAAAAGGTCAACTATGTCAATGCGGAGCTTATGCTGCACAACATGGGCATAGAGATGATTGAAAGCAAAAAATCCCAATTGGATAAATACACAAACCTCATAACAGTTAGATTCACAACAAAGAAGGGCAGCCAGAGTGTTTCCGGTACTATTTTTGCGAAGGAAGAGATGAGGATAGTAGATTTCTTCGGCTACAAGCTCGATTTCGAGCCAAGCCCCTTTATCCTTGCTATTCAGAACATTGACAAGCCCGGCATTATAGGGCGTATGGGAACAACCCTTGGAGAAGCAGGCATCAACATTGGTGCCATGCAGTGGAGCCGCAACAGAAGGGGCGAGAAGGCGGTATCCTTCGTCAGCGTGGATCAGGACGTAGGTAATGAAGTAATTGAAGAGCTGTGCAAAATCGATGGCGTGCTCAAGGTGTCGCTGCTGAAGTTTTAGTGTTG